>NZ_JAQDBC010000001.1:0-247547 GCF_027681725.1 Caecibacter sp. AF58-12pH5A
TTTGCTATGTCTGGAGATGAGAACCTTGCCTTGCTTTTATTTGGGAAGACCTGATGTCCAAAATCGCGGACGCATTTGTCTGCTTTACATGGTATACTAATAGCATGAAAGAATGTGAAAAGCCTTCGTGGGAGCAATCCCTTGAAGGCTTTTGCTATGTCTGGAGATGAGTGCTTTGCCTTGGAAACCCAAAAAGCCGTGCGCCTACCCCGGCTGCAGGGAGCTGACCGTGAACCGGTACTGCGAGCAGCATCAAAAATTAATGGACAAACGTTATGACACGTACGAGCGCAGTACCGTCAGCAAGAAACGATACGGCAGAGCATGGAAACGCATCCGGGACCGCTACATTGGAAAGCATCCCTTGTGCGAGATGTGCCTGAAGAACCACAAAACCACACCGGCAACGGAGGTGCACCATATCCGTCCCCTCTCCCGCGGCGGCACTCACGACGAGGATAACCTTATGGCGCTGTGCAAGCCGTGCCACTCGAAGATAACCGCCGAGATGGACGACCGCTGGCATCATGCCAAAAAGGAATACCGTTACTAATGACTATGCTCCACTGGGAGGGGCGGTCAAAATCGCTGGCGCGCCCAAATGCTAGACCGGTGCTGGGGTCACACGCACAAAAATTGCAGTTCAAACGGGGGATTTACCGCATGGGAAAGGAGTTGAACAGCCATGGCCAAGGACGGAACCAATCGCGGCGGCAGACGGATCCGCGCCGGGGACAAGCCGGAGGCGCTGGCCGATAAAATCGACAAGGGAAAAGCAGCCACCATTATCGACCTGCCGACGCCTGCCTTAGAAGGTGCCGAGTTAAACGATGCCGCAGATCTCACCGGCGAGGATATGCCGAATCCCAGTGACTATTTGTCGGCCCGGCAGCGGGACGGCAAGCCGCTCG
Source organism: Caecibacter sp. AF58-12pH5A (assembly GCF_027681725.1). Taxonomy (NCBI): domain Bacteria; kingdom Bacillati; phylum Bacillota; class Negativicutes; order Veillonellales; family Veillonellaceae; genus Caecibacter; species Caecibacter sp. AF58-12pH5A. The sequence continues at coordinate 912 of NZ_JAQDBC010000001.1, forward strand.
GTGCGGACGACTTGTTCCGTCAGACCTGGCAATGGCTGAAGGACCGCGGCTGCGAACGGCTCGTCAATCCCCGGCTGCTGGAAGCCTATGCCCAGGCATTCGCCCGGTATATCCAGTGCGAGGAAGCCATCAGCACCTATGGACTGCTCGGCAAGCACCCCACGACCGGCGGTGCGATTACCAGTCCATTTGTGCAGATGAGCCAGTCATTCCAGAAGCAGGCGAACCTGCTCTGGTATGAGATTTTCGATATCGTCAAGCAGAACTGTACCACAGCATTTGTAGGAAGTCCGCAGGATACGATGATGGAACACCTGTTGCAGGCACGGAAAGGAAAATAATTATGGAATTGATTAAAAAGAACATACAAGACCTCATCCCGGCAGCCTATAATCCGAGAAAGGATTTGCAGCCGGGCGATCCGGAATATGAAAAGCTGAAGCGTTCGCTGGACGAGTTCGGCTACGTCGAGCCTGTCATCTGGAACAAGCGCACCGGCAATGTGGTCGGCGGGAACCAGCGTTTGAAGGTGCTCCAGCAGGAGGGCATCTCGGAAATTGACTGCGTCGTCATTGACATGGACACCGAAAAGGAAAAAGCCTTAAACATCGCCCTCAATAAAATCAGCGGCGACTGGGATATAGATAAATTAGCGCTGCTCATTACCGATCTACAGGGCAGCGACTTTGATGTGTCGCTTACCGGGTTTGATCCGGCAGAATTGGACGACCTGTTCAAGGCCGATATAAAGGATGGTGTACATGATGATGATTTTGATGTGGATGCCGAGCTTAAGAAACCGGTATTCTCCAAGGCCGGTGATGTGTGGCAGTTGGGAATCCATCGCCTGCTCTGCGGCGACAGCACCCAGCCGGAAACATACCAGCGATTGCTGCAGGGAACACCGGTCAATCTGGTGGTCACCGATCCGCCATATAATGTCAACTACGAAGGCCGGGCCGGAAAAATCAAGAATGACCATCTGCAGGACGACAAATTCTACCAATTCTTATATGATGCGTTCACCTGCATGCACACCGTCATGGCAGACGATGCCAGCATCTATGTATTCCACGCCGACACCGAAGGGCTGAACTTCAGAAAAGCCTTCTCGGATGCCGGTTTTTATTTGTCCGGCTGCTGCATCTGGAAGAAGCAGTCGCTGGTGCTGGGACGCTCTCCCTACCAGTGGCAGCACGAGCCGGTGCTTTATGGTTGGAAGAAGAAAGGAAAGCACGAATGGTACACCGGACGGAAGGAATCCACTATCTGGGAGTTTGATAAGCCGAAAAAGAATACGGACCATCCCACGATGAAACCGATCCCGCTGTTGGCCTATCCCATCCTAAATTCCAGCATGACCGGCTGCACCGTGCTGGATCCATTTGGCGGCAGCGGCTCAACGCTGCTGGCCTGCGAACAGACGAAGCGACGCTGCTATATGGTGGAGCTGGATGAAAAGTTCTGTGATGTGATCGTGAAACGTTACATTGAGCAGGTCGGCTCGGACGAACGGGTAACCGTGACACGGAACGGGAAAACGTATACCTATACTGAAATGGAGGCAACATAATGCGTGTATGTATCAACCCCGGGCATGACCGGGAACGGGACAGCGGCGCGGTGAACCCAAACACCGGACTGCGGGAATGTGATGTGGCTGCTACGATTGGCAGTCTCGTCCAAACATATTTGGAGACGGCAGGCTGCGAGGTGCAGCTCCTGCAAAGTGATAATCTGGCTGGGGAAACACCGGATCTGCCCTGCGTGGTGGATACGGCAAACGCCTGGCCTGCCGATGTATTCGTCAGTTTGCATTGCAATGCCGACAGCGGCTGCGCCCGCGGTACGGAAACGCTGGTCTATACTAACGACAGCGGCTCGTCCCCACAGCTTGCCGCCTGCATCCAGTTGCAGATCGTGCAGAGTCTCGGCACAGTGGATCACGGCCTGAAGGAACGGCCCAACCTCATCGTGTTGAAGGACACCACGATGCCCGCCGTCTTAGTAGAAACAGCTTTTATTGATAATGAGGATGATGCCGCGCTGCTCACGAATAACGCGGATGATTTCGCCCGGGCCATTGCCCGCGGCATAACAGATTTTGAAGGGAGATACTAATATGGATATCGAAACAATTAAGAACGAACTCAAGGAACACATTCTGGACTCGGTGCAGGAGGATGCCAAGAATGCCACTATTTCCTGGCTCCATACAACGGTGCTTCCGGCAGTAAAGGAAGTAGCAGATGCCTACACAGTAGCCTTGCAGGAATCCGCTGGCAAGGAAACCGGCTGGAACAAATTCCGCGACCAGTGCTTTCTGCCGACGCTGATTGACAGCGGTCTGTGGCTGACCGGAAAGTTGCTCGGTAAAATGGTGGTAGTACAAGAATAATACGTGTAATTTGTGGTATAAACCCCTTGCTATAGTTGCCGGTTAGAGTGATATATGTACATGACAAAAAAGAAAGGGGTTTTCTACCATGAAAATTTTGTACCATGCACAAGGAAAAACACGTAAGGAACTGGCGGATGCCATCAGCACCATTACCGGAGCCGCCAAAGTGTATCAGGGGATTCCCAGCTATGCCTATGAGATTGACTGCTTCACGGTCGACCGCGACGGCAATCTTAATTTTGATGACAGTACAGACATTAAGAATTTACTCGAGAAACTCGACAGCATGGGATTCCATGTCGATCCAGCCGAACCAATAGAGAAAGAACCTGACGATTCGGCGTCTAAGCAGGAGAACATAGACGATTTGGTGATTGCCATGCCACGCTCCTTTTTCACCGATACGGCGTTGGAAAACCTGAAGAAGCTGATTCAGGCCAAGAGCAGCATTATGTTAAAAGTTTTCCAAACTGATGTGCTGCGCATGCAGGTAACGGAGGATAAAGTGCTATTTCCTTGGTTTACCGGCTGCCCGAATGCCGATACGGTCAAAGCCTACGCCCATTTCATTACAGCACTCTGCCATCTAGCAAAGAAGCAAAAACGGGTGCTGGCAACGGAGCACCCATCCACCAACGAGAAATACGATTTCCGCTGCTTTCTGCTCCGGCTTGGGTTTATTGGCAAGGAATACAAGGACGAACGGAAGCTGCTCCTGCAGCACCTTTCCGGCTCCTCGGCCTTTAAAAATGGCAGAAAGGAAGAACACCCTGATGAGATATCCGAATAAGGAAAGGCTGGAGCAACTGCGCAGCACATATCCCGCCGGGACGCGGATTGTACTGGTGCAAATGGACGACGCCCAGGCTCCGCCGATCGGCACCAAGGGAACAGTCGTCGGTGTGGATGACACCGGCAGCCTGCTGGTGCATTGGGACAACGGCAGCACGTTGAACGTATTGTACGGCATAGACCGCTGCCTTATAATCAGAAAGAAATAATTACACATATCATATTTGTATACCAAGACTGCCCACTTCGGCAGTCTTTTTTGTTGCCGCAAAGGAGGTGACGCTGCTTGCGGAAGTTGAAACGCTATCGATCTACGAAGTTCAGGGCCAAAGATTCCAAATACAACAAGACCATGGCGGACTATGCCGTGTCCTTTATCGAATGTCTCTGCCATACCAAGGGCACCTGGGCAGGTAAACCGTTCGAACTGATCGACTGGCAGGAGCAGATCATCCGTGATGTGTTCGGCATCTTAAAGCCGAACGGCTATCGGCAGTTCAATACCGCCTACATCGAGATTCCCAAGAAGCAGGGCAAGTCGGAACTGGCGGCAGCGGTAGCACTCCTCTTATGCTGCGGCGACGGAGAACAGCGCGCCGAAGTGTATGGCTGCGCTGCCGACCGCCAGCAGGCATCCATTGTCTTTGAAGTAGCGGCGGATATGGTGCGGATGTGTCCGGCCTTATCCAAACGGGTGAAACTCTTGGCTTCGCAGAAGCGAATCATTTACCTGCCCACGCACAGCTTTTACCAGGTCTTGTCTGCTGATGCCTACAGCAAGCATGGTTTTAATGTAAGCGGCGTGATCTTTGACGAACTGCACACGCAGCCGAACCGGAAGCTGTTTGATGTCATGACCAAAGGTTCCGGCGATGCCCGTACGCAGCCGCTGTATTTTCTTATTACGACAGCCGGGACGGACACCCATTCTATCTGCTATGAAACCCACCAAAAGGCACTGGATATTATCGCAGGCCGGAAGATTGATGCCACCTTCTATCCGGTGATATACGGGGCCAAGGACACCGACGACTGGACGGATGTCAAAGTGTGGAAGAAGGCCAACCCGTCGCTTGGCATTACGGTCGGCATGGATAAGGTCAAGGCGGCCTGCGAATCCGCCAGACAGAATCCTGCCGAGGAGAATGCCTTCCGGCAGCTTCGCCTGAACCAATGGGTTAAGCAGGCGATCCGCTGGATGCCGATGGACAAATGGGATGCCTGCGCGTTTCCCGTACAGCCGGATGAGTTAAAAGGCCGCGTCTGCTACGGCGGGTTGGATTTATCCTCCACCACGGATATTACGGCCTTTGTGCTGGTGTTTCCGCCGCAGGATGAAGCAGACAACTATGTTGTGCTTCCTTACTTCTGGATGCCGGAGGAAAACGTATCATTGCGTGTCCGGCGGGACCATGTTCCCTATGACGTATGGCAAAAACAGGGATTCCTGCACACGACGGAAGGAAACGTCGTCCATTACGGCTACATCGAAAAGTTCATCGAAACCATGGGCGAACAGTACAACATCCGCGAGATCGCTTTCGACCGCTGGGGCGCGGTGCAGATGGTGCAGAATCTCGAAGGTATGAGATTTACCGTCGTCCCATTCGGACAGGGGTTCAAAGATATGAGTCCTCCCACCAAGGAACTGATGAAGCTGACGCTGGAAAAAAAGATCGCCCACGGCGGCCATCCAGTACTGCGCTGGATGATGGATAATATCTTCATCAAATCCGATCCGGCGGGCAATATCAAGCCGGATAAAGAGAAATCCACCGAAAAGATCGACGGTGTCGTGGCTACGGTCATGGCACTCGACCGTGCCATCCGCTGCGGCAACGACAACAGCGAAAGTGTATATGACCAAAGGGGGTTATTGATTTTATGAGTATATTCCAACGTATATGGGGAAAAAAGTCACGCGACAAGCCGAAGAACTACCTGTCTACGGCCTTTACGTTCCTGTTCGGCCCGACCTCCTCCGGAAATGTGGTGACGGAACGGACAGCTATGCAGACAACAGCAGTTTATGCCTGCGTCCGGGTGTTGTCAGAGGCTATCGCCGGACTGCCGCTTAATCTATACCGGTATACACCAGATGGCGGCAAGGAAAAGACCATCAATCATCCGCTGTATAGGTTGCTTCATGATGCCCCCAATCCGGAGATGACGAGCTTTATCTTCCGGGAAACGCTCATGAGTCATCTTCTCTTGTGGGGCAATGCCTATGCACAGATCATCCGGAACGGCACCGGGCAGCCGATTGCACTGTACCCGCTGCTGCCCAGCAAGATGGATGTCAGTAGGGCCGCAAACGGTCAGCTTATCTATACCTACTCCAAGGACTCGGACGAGTTCGGTGCGGATAACCGCTGCCAGCAGATTTTCCTGTCGCAGGATGAGGTGCTGCATGTTCCGGGTCTCGGGTTTGACGGACTTATCGGTTACAGTCCAATTGCCATGGCCAAGAACGCCATCGGCATGTCGCTGGCAGCCGAGCAGTACGGTGCGTTATTCTTTGCCAACGGTGCTACACCGGGCGGCATCTTAGAACATCCGGGCATCGTGAAAGATCCGGTCAAACTGCGGGAAAGCTGGCATGCCCAATTTTCCGGCACGAACCGGCACAATGTAGCCGTGCTGGAGGAAGGCATGACCTTCCAGCAGTTATCCATCCCGCCGGATCAGGCGCAGTTCCTCGAAACGCGGAAGTTCCAGATCGACGAAATCGCCCGTATCTTCCGGGTGCCGCCGCATATGGTCGGGGATCTGGAAAAGTCCACCTTCTCCAATATCGAGCAGCAGTCGCTGGAATTTGTCAAATATACCCTCAATCCTTGGTGCGTCCGCTGGGAACAGACCATGAACCAGCAGTTGGTATTGCCATCGGAACGCGCACAAATCTTTACAAAATTTAATGTGGACGGTCTGCTGCGCGGCGACTACCAGAGCCGCATGAACGGGTATGCCATCGGCAGGCAGAACGGCTGGCTCTCCGCCAACGACATCCGGGAACTTGAGGATATGAACCGTATTCCTGCCGAGCAGGGCGGCGATACGTATCTGGTCAACGGTAATATGCTGCCGCTGGACAAGGCAGGAAAATTTTATACCGAAAGCGAGGGAAAAACCCCATGAAGAAGTTTTGGAACTGGAATACCGATGACGATACCGGACGCATCCTTACCATTGACGGTACCATTGCCGAGGAAAGCTGGTTTGATGACGACATAACGCCGAAACTGTTTAAAAACGAGCTGGCATCCGGACAAGGCAATGTCACCTTATGGCTGAACTCGCCCGGCGGCGACTGCGTAGCAGCCAGCCAGATCTATGCCATGCTGATGGATTATGCCGGGCAGGTCCATGTCAATATCGACGGGATTGCGGCTTCGGCTGCCTCCGTGATTGCTATGGCAGGCACAACCGTCAATATGGCACCGACCGCACTGATGATGATCCACAATCCGTTCACGATCGCCATGGGTGATACTGATGAAATGGAACGGGCCATCTCTATGCTGTCCGAGGTCAAGGAATCAATTATCAATGCGTATGAATTAAAGACCGGACTCTCCCGCACCCAGTTATCCCATCTGATGGATGCCGAGACCTGGATGAATGCGGGAAAAGCAATCGAACTCGGCTTTGCCGATACTGTACTGACGAACGATGCCAATACACCAATGCATGATGCTGCCAGTATGGGAAGTTATTCCTTTTCCCGACGGCAGGTCACCAATGCATTATTGAACAAGGCCATCGCCAAGAAATCAAGAACGAAAACAGAGCCACATATATCCGTAGCGTCGCTGCAGCAGCGACTGTCGCTCTTAATACATTAAATGGAGGTACCAACATGAGTAAATTATTAGAACTGCAGGAAAAACGCGCCAATATCTGGGAACAGGCTAAGGCCTTTCTGGATGAAAAGCAGACAGCCGGTGACACGCTCTCCACCGAAGATGCCGCCACCTATGACAAAATGGAAGCCGATGTCATGGCACTTGGCAAGGAAATCGACCGACTGAAAACGCAGGCTGCCATTGATCTTGAATTAAGCAGGCCGACTTCAACCGCTATTGTGAACAAGCCTGCAAAACAGGATGTAACTAAGCATGGCAGGTTCAGTGATGCCTATGCCCCCGCATTTTGGGACAGCATGCGCGGCAAGTCCCGTCCGGAAATCCGAAACACCTTAAAGGAAGGGGCCGATCCTCAGGGCGGCTACCTGGTACCGGACGAATTTGAACGGACGCTGATCCAGATGCTGGCAGAAGAAAATGTGCTGCGCTCCCTTGCCCATGTGATCCAGACTGCAAGCGGCGACCATAAGATTCCGGTCGTTGCCAGCGAAGGAACCGCTGCATGGACGGATGAAGAAGCCGCCTACACCGAAAGCAACACCACCTTCGGCCAGGTATCCATCGGGGCGCATAAGCTGGGTACGCTCGTTAAGGTATCCGAGGAGCTGTTGAACGATTCCGCCTTCGACCTGGAAGGATATATGGCGCAGGAATTTGCCAGAAGGCTTGGCAATGCCGAAGAAGAAGCCTTCCTCACCGGCACCGGAACAGATCGTCCGTCCGGCATCCTCGTCGATGCCGCCGGTGCTTCGGATGGCTCGACTGCCGCCTCTGCTACGGCGATTACCTTTGACGATTTGATTGAGTTGTACTATTCGCTCCGCGAACCGTACCGCAAGTCGGCTACATTGCTGCTGCATGAAAGCACTGTCAAAGCCATCCGGAAGCTGAAGGATACGCAGGGCCAGTACATCTGGCAGCCTTCCGTCAGCGCCGATGTGCCGGATAAGATTCTGAACTGCCCGGTTGTTACCAGCCGGTATATGCCGCAGATGGCAGCCGATGCCAAGACGGTGCTGTTCGGTGACTTCTCCTACTACTGGATTGCCGATCGGCAGGGCCGCACCTTTAAGCGTTTGAACGAATTATACGCGGTTACTGGTCAGGTCGGTTTTCTCGGCTCCCAGCGCGTCGATGCCAAGATCGTATTGCCGGAAGCCATCAAGACGCTCAAACAGGCCAGCAAATAACAGAAGGAAGGTGGCAGCATGGCAGTAACACGGGACGAAGCTAAATTATACCTGCGTATTGATAATGATGTGGAGGATGCTTTGATCGACAGTCTGATCCAGTCCTCCACGACGACGGTGGAAAATGTACTGCGGCATCCGTTAAGCGACTACACAACATTGCCAGAGGACATCAAGACGGCTATCCTGTATGGCGTGGCCTATCTGTACGAAAACCGGGATACGGCGGACTTCGATGCCATGATCAAGCTCATGCGGGCCATGCTGTTTTCCTACCGGGATGAGGTGTTCTGATGGATATCGGGGAAATGAAGCAGCGGATCGAGTTTATGGTGGAGGAGAATGTCTCTGATGGACAAGGTGGTTATGACACCACCCTGGTCAGCAAGGGAAGTACCTGGGCCAAAGTGACCAATATCCACGGCGGGCAGTATTTCTTTGCGGCAGCCGTTCATCTGGAAAAGGATGTGTCGTTTGTCATTCGGTACCGTTCGGATATCTTAGAAAAATGGATTATTAAGTTCCGCAATCAGAAATACAATATCCAGTTTATCGATAATGTAAAATATGGGGACCAGTATCTTGAAATCAAGGCTACCCTGGCGGGGTGATGAGAATGACCTGGAATGAAATACGAATCGGGTGTGCGGCAGTCGGTGCCTGGCTTGGCTGGTTCATCGGCGGATTTGACAATCTGCTCTATGCCCTGCTGACGTTTGTCTGCCTGGATTATATCACCGGCGTGTTATGCGCCTGCCGGGAACGGCAGTTATCCAGCGAGATTGGCTTTATGGGCATCTGCCGGAAGGTGCTTCTTTTTGTGCTCGTCGGTGTGGCCCATACGCTGGATGCGACGATGCTCGGGTCCGGCAGCGCGTTACGAACCGCTACCATCTTATTCTACTTATCCAATGAAGGACTTTCCATTGTGGAAAATGCCGCGCGGATGGGACTTCCCATACCGGACCGGCTGCAGGAAGCATTGAAGCAGCTACGGAAATAAAAACAAGAATATATACCATGGACCTGCTGGAGTCTCATCACTCTGGCAGGTCTTTTTTTATGTCTTGGGTTCGAATAGCAGTTTGTTTTATCGACTACAGATATAAGGGCTAACAAAATAGGTTTACTTTCCCCTATTTCATGGCCTATCTGTAAGGAGATGATTTGCCATGAACGAACAACTAAGCAACCATACACTCGAAGCAAATAAGCTACAAGCCGAAGCAAAGCCAATATCACAGGAACAACTGCAGCACGAAGTCGATTATGTCCGTGCCCAACACATACTGCAGTCCCTATTCCATAAAGGGCTGCTTTCTGCTGATGAATTTTCTAAAATAACGGCAGTAAACCGAAAAACATTTTCGCCGGTATTAGCGGCTATATTGCCCTCTATTCCTTGATATATCCGGCATATAGAGGTACTATGTCACACTACAAGGAGGTGAAAATCCATGAAAACGGTGACAAAAATCGGAGGCCAGCTTGTATTTCCTACGCAAAAACATAAACTGCGGGTAGCGGCCTACTGCCGGGTATCCACTGATAGCGAGGAGCAATTAGTCAGCCTTGCCACACAACGAAAGCACTATGAAGCCTATATTACGGCAAATCCAGACTGGGAGTTTGCCGGTATTTATTATGATGAAGGTATTACCGGCACGAAAAAAGAAAAGCGCCCAGCCCTACTCCGCCTGATAGATGATTGCGAGCATAAAAAAATAGACTTCATTGTGACAAAGTCTATCAGCCGGTTTGCCCGCAACACCACCGATTGTCTGGAACTGGTCCGTAAATTACTGGAGCTTACCGTTTATATCTATTTTGAAAAGGAAAACCTAAATACCGGTTCGATGGAAAGCGAGCTCATGCTATCGATTCTGAGCGGCTTGGCAGAAAACGAGTCGGTATCGATTGCCGAAAACAGCACCTGGTCCATACAGAGCCGTTTCCAGAATGGCACCTTTAAACTTGCTTACGCCCCATATGGATATGATGTAATAGAAGGAAAACTGGTACTGCAGCCGGAGCAGGCTACAATTGTAAAAGCCATGTTTGATCAAACGCTCGCCGGTATCGGGACGGATGCCATTGCCAAGGAATTAAATGCAAAGAAAATTCCGGCTAAACGCGGTACCCATTGGACTGCAACAACCGTTCGTGGCATATTGAAAAACGAGAATTACACTGGGGATGCTATTTTCCAGAAAACCTATACCGATTCGCATTTTAATCGCCATCATAACCATGGCGAGAAAGATAAATACCGGGTGGAACACCACCACGAAGCTATCATCACCAAAGACATATTTGAAGTGGCCCAGCAGGTCATTCGGCAGCGTGGCAAAGAAAAAGGTGCGCTGCCACAGGATAAAAAGTACCAGAACCGTTATCCGTTTTCTGGTATCATTCGATGCCATCAATGTGGCGCTACCTTCAAGCGGCGTATCCAAGGCGGTCACAATTCCTATGTAACATGGTGCTGCGCCACCCATTTAACAGATGCCACAAAATGCTCATTAAAATACATCAAGGAAACGGCACTGAAATACGCCTTTGTTACGATGATGAATAAGCTCATCTTTGGTCATGCCTTTGTTTTAAAACCATTGCTTGCCAGTTTGCGTACCCTCCATTCGGACGACAGCATCACAGTCATTCAAGATCTAGACACAAAGCTGGCGGAAAATGCCGAGCATCAAAAAACACTGGCGTACCTGCTGACGAAAAAATATCTAGAGCCTGCGATGTACCAGAAAGGAAATAACGAGCTACTGCAGGAAGCTGAACAATGGCAGCACCAAAAAGATTCCCTTGTAGATTTTTTGAATGATGATAATAAAACGGTCCATGAAACGAGAGAATTACTGCAGTATACTTGTAAGGCGAAAATGCTAACGGGCTTTGACGAAGCAGTATTCCAACAATTTGTAGAACAAATTCTGGTCTACTCTCGAACGAACATCGGCTTTAAGCTAAAATGCGGCATTACGCTACGGGAAAGGCTGGTGTAAGCTATGAGCCATACACCGTTTGGGTACCGGATTAAAAATGGCAAAGCAATAGTGGATGTGGAGGAAGCCGAAAAAATACGAGTGCTGTTCCAAGCCTATCTTGCCGGGGCTGCACTGGCTACGGCTGCGAAAGAGGCCGCGATCCACGCCTTCCACAGTGGTATCCGCCATATCCTGCAAACGACGCATTATATCGGTGATGATTATTATCCGGCTATTATTGATGCCGATACGTTTACTGCTGCACAAAAGGAAATCACCAGCCGAGCCAAAAAACTGGGGCGTATCCGGGAACCTAAAAAAGCGTCACCGGTTATATACCCCACCACCTTCTCCCTTGCAGAAAAAACACAAACCTATACTGATCCGTTTCAGCAAGCCGAATATGCATACAGTTTAATAGAAAGTGAGGAATCCATACATGGAATTACAGACGCGGAATGTCACGATCATTCCAGCACGAACTTATCTACACCGAAGCCATACTGAAGAAAAGCCAAAATGCCGTGTGGCTGCATATTGCCGGGTTTCTACCGACAGCGACGAACAGGCCACCAGTTATGAAACACAAATCGAGCACTACACCACCTACATCCACAATCATCCAGATTGGAAACTGGCCGGAATTTATGCTGATGATGGGATATCCGGTACCAATACTAAAAAGCGGGATGAATTTAACCGCATGATCGAAGATTGCATGGCAGGTACGATTGATATGATTATTACTAAATCTATCAGCCGGTTTGCCCGGAATACGCTGGATTGCCTGAAATACATCCGGCAATTAAAGGACAAACACATTCCCGTCTTTTTCGAGAAGGAAAATATTAATACGATGGACTCTAAAGGCGAGGTGCTGCTTACCATTATGGCATCCCTAGCCCAACAAGAAAGCCAGTCCCTAAGCCAGAATGTGAAGCTGGGCCTGCAGTACCGCTACCAACGGGGTGAAGTACAAATCAACTGCAATCATTTTCTTGGGTATGCCAAGGATGAAAATAAACGCATGGTCGTAGTTCCGGAGGAAGCAGAAATCGTAAAACGCATTTACCGGGAATATCTTGAGGGTGCCAGTATGCTAAAAATCGCCCGCAATTTAACAGCGGACGGGTTAAAAAACGGTGCTGGTCACACCAAATGGCGAGACAGTAATATCAGACAGATTTTGCAAAATGAAAAATATATGGGTGATGCCCTCTTGCAAAAAACCTATACGGTGGATTTCCTTACCAAAAAGCGCGTCAAGAATACTGGCATCATGCCACAGTATTATGTAAAAGATAACCATGAAGCCATTATCCCCCGCGACATATTTCTGCAGGTGCAGGAAGAAATGGTACGGCGAAGTTCTATTCACTTGAAAAACGGGAGGAAGTTGACCTACAGCAGCAACCATTGTTTTTCCCAACGGATACGCTGTGGTAAATGTGGCGAGATATTCCGCCGGATACACTGGAACAATCGAGGAAAGAAATCCATCGTCTGGCGCTGTGTCAATCGAGTAGACCATACGTGCAAATGCGATGCCCGTACCATATCTGAGCCAGCACTTGCGCAGGTCTGTCTAACAGCCATCAATCAGGTGCTATGCGGAAAGAAGGATTTTCTTGCCATGCTGCAGCATAATATCGAAACCGTTCTCAGCCATAACAATGATGAAACGCTGGCAACTATCGATACCCGATTGGAAGAACTGCAAACACAGCTTGTAAAGTTAGCAAGTTCCAAGGCTGGCTACGACGATGTTGCCGAAGAAATCTACCACCTGCGCGAACAAAAACAGCAAACATTGGCGAAAAGTGCCAATCAGGATGAAATCCGTAGCCGCATAGAGGACATGGCTGCCTTCCTAAAAACACAATCCACTGCCATTACCCAGTTTGATGAGCACCTTGTCCGGCAGCTAATTGAAACCATTACGGTGTTTGAAGATAGCTGTACCGTAGAATTCAAATCGGGTGTGACAGTGGATGTAGATGAATAACACTATAAATTATTTAAGTTTTTGTAAGCCAACGTATTTTACAATATCCAAATAATTTAAATTGAAGTATATTTTTTATAGGATTATAGATTTGTTATACTCTATCAAAAATGACCTTTTCGAGTTCTTTATATATTTCAGTGTCCTGTGTTATAAATTCTGCCAAGTTAATTTTAAATCTTTCTTGATTAACGCTTGTAGTAATACCACAAATATTTTTTATTCTTCCAGTAGAATCTTTTAAATTTTGATTTACAATATCAGTAACAAAAGAAGAATATGATCCCTCATCAAAGGAATTATTATTTTTATTACAATATCTTTTTAAAATCTCTTTATCATATAAATAGTTTTCTATTTCATAACGTATTAACACTCTATGATTATCAGGATTATTCCGTAAATATTCTTGCCGTTGTTCCTCTGTAACTACTTTTCCAGATGCCATATCACGATCTTTTAGTACAAATATTGTGATTTCAGGAAAAATTTTAGAAAGTACAACCAATGCTATATCGCTACGTTGATCCAATTCTGTATTTCCACCACTTGATACAAATAAAACATCTGGATATTTTGAAGCAAATATTTGATTATAGATAGTTGCATCCAATCCACGTTCTGTACCATCCGGTCTTGGATCTGCTCGTCCTTCACAATAAATTATCGTTTTAGGACATACTAATTTTGCTAAATCATCTAAAGCTGTAGCAAAAATTTTTTGCCACATACTTCGACTTAAAATAGCAGGTGTAAGAACATATGTATCAGATGCCCATTTATTATGAGAATCAAATTCAATAATCTGAGAATCATCTTGTAATTCTTCTTGTAACGCACGTAAAAAGCCAATACTGTGTGTAGCAATCCAAATTTGGCAATTATCTGGAATCATTTTATTTATTTCCATAAGCAATGATCGTTGAATAGAAGTATTTAGGTGTAATTCAGGTTCATCAATTATGTATATTGAGTCCTTATAGATATCTTTACGCAAATAAAGATCAAGTAATAAGTCAATTGTTTCCTTTTCTCCAGCCGAAAGAACATTATAATCAAAAACAATATCAGAATCACTTTTTTTAAAATATAACGTTCCTTCATTGGATTCAATGTTGCCCATACTTGTAATTTCTAAATCCAAACAATTTTTTATAGCATCATTTAAATATTTAACAATAGCATCTTTTGCTTCACTTGGGCGCAAATCATTTTCATCACGATAATGACAGAATTTCGCATTTAATCTTCGGTAGTTTTGCTCGATTCGTTGATCAATATCGGAAGCAGTTGATGCCCCATAATTATTTAATTGTATTTCATCTACAGCCTGTACATTTGAAATATGAAGCCCACTGTTATATCGAAACGAACTACGAAATGAAAAAATCGTTTTTTCTAATCCTTGTGCTCTTTTACTTCTATAAACCGTTAAAAAATCTCCTTGGTCAATTTCAATTTGTATGTTTTGATAATCATATAAAGGCTTACCTTCTAAAGAATGATATTGCACATCTTGGTGACTATTAGTATTACCTATTGGTGCTAATGCTTTCATCGCATATAGCATAGCATCAAACACACTGCTTTTTCCACATCCATTAGGACCAACTAAAGCAACAATACGTCTAGGATTTTCTCCTAGATCAATGGTTAGATCAAAAAAACGTTTGTATTTTGACATATGAATTTTTTTAATGTGCATATGTAATAACCTCCATTTTCACTTTCCCACATCCAACCCATTCATTCACCAAGCCATTTTTCCACAAAACATCCAACTTATACACTCATGAACCCCTTATTCAATTCACCGTCTAAACTATCAAAAAATGGTTTTAGTAGCTATGTTTAAGCGGGTTTGTAATCTATCCTGACCTCTTATTTCACAGCTTCAAACTTCATCGAGCCTCTTGACTTTCTTCCAGTAAAATAGTTTCCTTCAAGTATCATGGGATTGCTTACATTCAACATTGCTGTTCCATAATGCATTGGGCTTCGGTCTTGAATTTCTGCTCGTGGATCATTTTGGTAATTATAGATTAAATGTTTGACACTCTGCACCTCGATAAACGAGGCTGTCAAACTTCTGCTATTGCTCTCATCTGTTTTTAACTGTACTGTCACAGTTAAGAATGTCTGGTTAATTACAAGCATTCCGAAGCGCTTTACATCATCATAATCCGATATGAATGTCCCATTATAATTCCTTGCAAGTACAGGCACATCATGTATCCAATGTAGCCATTTCCACTTCCATGCCCATTTATTGAATACTGCCATTACAATTGCCGCAATACCAATAGCCTCACCGATAAAGCCAAGGAAATTATAACCGAGACTAAATATATGACCCGCTTCCCACATGTTTTTTACATCTGTCCATGAAACAAGGCAACGAATTAATAAAAGAATTGTTGTGAGCCGAATATTGATGTTCATAAATTTCCTAGCATTGTTATTCATAGATTAACCTCACTTGAACTCTAGGTAATTATACATGTTGTAAAGAAAATCTTTCGTTCCTTCAGCCGTCCATTTGCGTGCAAAATGGAATAAATACAATCTCTCACTAACTTCTCCCCATTCCTTGTGCTTATCATCCTTAATGTCATTCCATAAATGACTGATAGCATTTTGAACGGTTCCTGCCCATGTATTGCTACCCGTAATTGTATCATTCGGCACATTCCAAACGAGGCATTCAATCAGAAACGATGTGATTTTATCTCCATCTGTCTTTCCATCATCAACCATATCATCGCGTATATGTTTCATAATTCGGACGAGCTTCTTGTACTCATAGTTAGTGTTATTATTCTTCTGCTTGCCATTAATGATGTGGTCTTTAGGGTAATTAATTACTTCTGTACCATCCCTTGCAACGTACTTAACGCCCTCTACATATTTTATAGGATCTGTGCTACTAATAATTTTAAAATCTCTATATTGGAAAGTAGGAACAACATCTGCATTTACATGATAACTGTTCGATTTAATATCGATAGACTTATTTCCAACTGCAACTACATTGTTTCCAAACTTTTTCTTTAATGCTTCGACAATATAGGACTTATAATCAGAATATGTAATTGAGCCAGCTGTATATCCGTAATCTATATCAGTCTTGCCATCAACATAATTGCAAAAAAACGTAGACGTCAGCATAACGCAAATATCCACATCACTATTTTGTCTAACATTAGTGTTATTAGCATAAGATCCCTGTGCAAAAATTTCCATCGTACAATCCGACAACTTGTCATACGATGTGACAGCATCTTTAATCATTAGGACTGTATTTTCCACGCGCTGCTCTTCCGTTTGAGAAAGCGGTGAAGTCCATGATTTCAAAATTTCTTCGGTATATTTCATTGGTGCAATCTCCCCTTTCTGTACATTTCCACTTGCTCCTTATCTCTTTATCGTTGTTAATTCATTTTTACATTCGAGACCATGGCTAAAAAAATATTAACATATTTCAGATATGTTAGTTATCTTATTTTGCAATTTTTTATACCAACATTCAACCTACTCACTCACCAGGCAATTTTTTTCAAAACATCCAACTCATACACTCATGAACCCCTTATCCAATCCACAGTCTAAACTATCAAAAAATAACTTTCGTCGATATGTTCCCGTGGAGTGATGAAACTCCGATTTTAAACTTCTCATTTTCAATCTCAAAATCGCGGAAACAGCTTATTTACTACACTTTCCAGTATTTTTACTTCCCTGTCCTAGACATCAAACATACGCACTCAACGTGGTGTGTACGGCTGAACATGTCGACAGGTTGTACTTTTTCTGTCTTGTAGCCGTGTTCGTCCAGGTAGGCCAGGTCGCGGGCGAGGGTGGCCGGGTTGCAGGAAACGTAGACGACGCGTTTGGGTTTGCTTTGGGCAATGGCGGCGAGGACGGGTTCGCCACAGCCGGCGCGGGGCGGGTCGAGGACGATGACGTCGGGGCGGATGCCGTTACGGATGAGCTCGGGCAGCTTGTAGACGGCGTCGCCGAGGATGAATTGCGTGTTTTTGACGTGGTTGTCCTTGGCGTTGCGGACGGCGTCGCGGATGGCCGGGGCGACGATTTCGATACCGAAGACTTCTTTGGCTTTTTGGGCCAAAAAGAGGGTGATCGTGCCGGTGCCGCAGTAGACGTCGACGACGGTTTCGCCGCCTTTGAGGTCGGCAAATTCCAGGGCTGTTTCGTAGAGGCGCTGGGCCTGTTCGCTGTTGACCTGGAAGAAGGACTGGGCCGAGATGTGGAAGGTCAAGGGGCCAATGGAGTCGTGGATCGTGTTCTTGCCGTAGATGAGGCGCGTCTTCGGTCCCAGGATGACATTTGTATGACGCGTGTTTACGTTCTGGACGACGCTCGTGAGGCCCGGAATCTGGCTGCGCAGCATGCGGACCAGGTCCTTCATGTGCGGTACCTGATCGACAGCTGTGACCAGGCAGACCATGATTTCGCCCGTATGGACGCCGACGCGGCCCATGACGTGGCGCACGATGCCCGTACGCAGGTCTTCGTTATAGGCGGGAATCTTGAAATCCTTCATCCACTGGCGTACGACACCGGCAATGACGTTGTTTTGCTCTTTTTGGATGGCACAATTTTTGACGTCGATGACCTGGTGTGTTGCTGCGGCAAAGCAGCCAATGGCGACGTTGTGTTTGCCTACGGCGGCGACAGGGAATTGCATTTTATTGCGATAGTTCCACGGTGTCTTAGCACCGAGAGTAGGCAGGATAGTGACCTCCTTGAGATGGCCGATGCGTTCGATGGCATCCTGTACCTGCTGGCGTTTTTCCTTCAGCTCGCCTTCATAGGTCATGTGCTGGAGCTGGCAGCCGCCACAGCGGTCGTAGACAGGACATTCTGGTTTGACGCGGTCCGGCGAAGGTTTGATGACTTCTTCCAGGGCGGCTGTAGCGTATTGTTTCTTTACCAGGTCGATGCGGGCCCGTACGCGTTCGCCCGGCAGGGCATAGGGCACGAAGACCGTAAAGCCTTCATAGCGTCCGATGCCTTCTCCCCCTGTACCCAGGCGGGCAATGTCGATTTCATAGGATTTTCCCTTTTGGACGGGCAGTTGTTTTTTCTCGTTCATGTAAGTCTCCGTTTAAATTATTCCGTAATGATTTCGCTGACGACGGGATCGATGTGGGCCGGCTGCTGCGGCGTCACCGTGATCAGGCCGGCAGCCTGCTGTGCCAGAGCCGGCAGGTCGGCGTCACTCTTGCCATAAAGCGTAAAGAGCGGTTCGCCCGGACGGACCGGGTCGCCCAATTCCTTGTAGAGACGGATGCCTACCATAGGATCGATGCTGTCTTCCTTGCGGGCCCGGCCGGCGCCCATAGACATGGCGATTTCACCGAGGCCGCGGCCGTCAACGGCGCTGATCCAGCCCTGATCTGTGCAGACTGCCGTGTAGACGCCAGGTGCGTTCGTAAGGGGCTGCTTGCCAATCCACGTGTAGCTGCCGCCCTGGGCCTTGACGAAGGCTTTGAAGACGGCAAGGCCCTTGCGGGAATCGATGAGTGCCTGCAGCTGGTGTCGTGCGTCCGCATCATCCTTGGCTTTGTCGCCCAGGATGAGCATTTGTGAGCCAATGGCCATGACAACTTCCATGAGACGGCGGCCGCCTTTACCGGATAAGGCTTCAATGGCTTCGTCGACTTCCAGGCTGTTGCCAATGGCCGTGCCCAAGGGCGCTTCCATAGAGGAAATAACCGCATGAGTCGGCCGGCCGACGAGGTGGCCGATGCGCACCATAGTATGAGCCAAATGACGGGCATCCTCTTTGGTTTTCATGAAGGCTCCTTCGCCGTATTTGACATCGAGGACAATAGCCTTAGCGCCGGCAGCGATTTTCTTGCTCATGATGGAGCTGGCAATGAGTGGCAGGCTTTCAACTGTCGCCGTGGCGTCGCGTAAGGCATAGAGGAGCTTATCGGCCGGGGCAATGTCGGCAGACTGGCTCATGATGGCCATGCCCACGTTTTGGACCTGAGTCAGGAATTCGTCTTCCGTCAGGGTCGTGCGAAAGCCCGGAATGGCTTCGAGCTTATCGATGGTGCCGCCTGTAAAGCCCAGGCCGCGGCCGCTCATCTTGGCGACGGGGACG
The DNA here is from genome assembly GCF_027681725.1 of Caecibacter sp. AF58-12pH5A. NCBI lineage: Bacteria > Bacillati > Bacillota > Negativicutes > Veillonellales > Veillonellaceae > Caecibacter > Caecibacter sp. AF58-12pH5A. Next base: position 20,298 of record NZ_JAQDBC010000001.1, read on the forward strand.
CCGGCAGCGGCCACGAGGGGCGCTACGATGAGGGTCGTCGTATCGGCAATGCCGCCCGTGCTGTGCTTGTCGACGGTAATGCCCGGAAGGGACGACAGATCGACCATATCGCCGCTGTGAGCCATAGCCAGGGTGAGGTCAGCTGTTTCCTCTTCGGTCATGCCCTTCAGGTAGACGGCCATGCACCAAGCAGCCGCCTGATAATCGGCGACACGGCCGTGGACGTAGTCGTCGATGAAACGTTCTATTTCTTCTTTGGGCAGGACGAGGCCGTCCCGCTTATGTGTGATGCAATCGATGGGCCACATAGTCTCACCTCAATTCTTTCAAGAAACTCGTACCGGCCGGGAGGGTCCCTGTGCCGAAGTTTTCCATAATCGTCTGGCCAAGATCGGCGTAGGTGCTGCGGATGCCCAGGTCGACAGGACCCGTAAAGGACGGGCTCCAGGCCACAAGGGGTACCCGTTCACGCGTGTGGTCTGTCCCCTTCCAGGTCGGGTCGTTACCGTGGTCCGACGTGATGATGAGCAGTTCATCATCCTGGAGCTTAGGCAGGAGTTCGCCGAGCATAGCATCGAAGTCTTCCAGGCACTGGGCGTAGCCGGCTGTGTTGCGGCGGTGACCGTACTGACTGTCAAAATCGACGCAGTTGACCATGAGGAGTCCCTGCTTATCGCGGTGGGCCAAGAGCTGCTCTGTGAGCATGGCCATGTCGGCGGCGTTATCCGGCGTGTGATACGATTCGGTCAGGCCGATGTGAGCGTAAATATCGCCAATCTTGCCAACACCGACGACGCTGTAGCCGGCTTCAGAAAGATAGGAAAAGACCATCTTTTTCTTGGGCAGACGGCTGTAGTCGCGGCGGTCGCCAGTACGTACGAAGTGACCCAAGGTGCCGACGAAGGGCCGGGCAATAATGCGTCCTACCTCGTAAGGGCCGACGCATACTTCGTTACGTGTGATTTCACAAATGCGGTAGAGCTCGTCCAGGGGAATGACATCTGTATGGGCGGCAATCTGAAAGACACTGTCTGCCGATGTATAGACAATGGGCAGCTTCGTGCGGAAATGTTCGGCTCCCAGGCGTTCAATGATTTCCGTGCCCGAGGCGATTTCGTTGCCTAAGTAATCGTAGCCCGTCTTTTCTGTAAAGGCGGCGAGGAGGTCCGGCGGAAAGGCATGGGCAAAGGTCGGGAAGGGCGTTTCTACGATATTACCCATAAATTCCCAATGGCCGCTCGTCGTGTCCTTGCCGGCCGACTGTTCTTCCATGAGGCCGTAGGCACCGCGCAGCGTCGTGTCTTCTCTATGAATATGGGCGATTTGACCCCAGCCGAGGCTGCGCAGGTGAGGTACGCGCAGGCCGCCGGGCACATGGGCATCGATGTGGCCCAGTGTATCGGCACCGGCGTCACCAAAGGCTGCCGCATCGGGAGCGTCGCCGGCACCGACGCTGTCCGTTACAATGACGATAATCCGCTTGTATTGCATGAGAATCCCTCCTCTTAGTGTTTGGCCAAGTATTTCATGGCCTTGTGGAAATTGGCAATAGTCTTGGCATCGACGATTTCATTGCTGTCGATGAGGTCTTCCACTTCTTCCGGCGTGTAGTATTCGAGGTTCATAAATTCATCTTCATCCAGGTGCTGCTCCCCTTTTTGCAGGTTCGTTGCCAAATAGAGGTAAATCCGTTCGTTGCAAAAGCCTGGCGACGTGTAGACAAAGCCTAAGGATTTCATATTCCCGGCTTTAAAGCCCGTTTCTTCTTCTAGCTCGCGGGCGGCGCAGAGATCAGGCGATTCGCCGTCGTGCTCGATCTTACCAGCCGGTACTTCCAGCATGGCCAGGGCCGCAGCATAGCGGTACTGCCGTACGAGGATGATTTTGCCGTCGTCCGTGACAGGGACGATGGCGCAGGCGCCGTTATGCCAAACGACTTCCCGCGTCGATGTCGTCTGGGCGCCGCCTTGGCCGTCGTCGATGGAGACCTTGTCAACGGTCACGTGCAGGACGTGGCCTTTCATGATTTCTTTCCGTTCGATACAAGTTTCTGTGCTGATACTCATCTGTATTACCCCCTAACGAAAAAGGCGCGCAACAGTCTGCACTGCCGGCGCCCTTTTTTGTCTATTTCGTTCCTGTACTGCCAATACCGCCACTGCGGATTCCGTCGGCTGCGTCATCGTTGACCGTCAGATAGGCCATGAAAATCCCCTGGCCTACGCGTTCCCCTTTTTCCAGGGCGCACGGCGTATCTGTCGTGTTGTAGCAGGCAATCATAATGTGGCCTTCATTATCGGCATTGTTGTAGTAGTCGCTATCGACAATGCCCGTACCGTTGGCCAGCATAATACCCTTCTTAAAGGCCAGGCTGGAGCGAATGAAAATGGAAAGGTATTCATCCTTAGCCATAAAAGCCTTCAGACCTGTCGGCACGACAGTGACAGCATGGGGCGCCAGGATGATGTCCCGGGCCGCTGCCAAGTCGTAGCCTGCACTGCCGGCAGTTTTGCGTACAGGCAGCTGTATATTTTGGTCAGCATAGGCTGACACTACTTCAAATCCCCGTGTCTGCATAGCGTCACCTTAGCGCTTGTGGTCGTCACGACGGGGACGGTTGCCGTGGCCGCCATGGTTGTTGCCGTGGTGGGCCGGTCCGTCACCACCACCGAGGAGTGCTTTGCGGGACAGGTTAATACGGCCTTTTTCATCGATTTCGATGCATTTGACCATGATTTCATCGCCTACATTGACGACGTCTTCTACCTTTTCGACGCGTTCCTTAGCGAGCTGGGAAATATGTACGAGACCTTCCTTGCCAGGCAGGACTTCGACGAAGGCGCCGAAGGCCATGAGGCGTGTTACCTTGCCGACGTAGGTTTCACCAACGACGACATCCTTGGTCAGGTCTTCAATCCATTTTTTGGCTTTTTCGCCGCCTGCTGCTTCTACAGAAGCGATGTATACAAGGCCCGAATCATCAATATCGATCTTAGCGCCTGTTTCTTCCGTAATCTGTTTGATCATCTTGCCGCCCGGCCCGATGACATCGCGAATCTTATCAGGGTTGATGTGGATAGTAATGATACGCGGTGCGTACTGGGAAAGATTCTGGCGCGGTGCGTCAATGGCTTCCATCATCTTGCCCATGATGAACATACGGCCTTCGTGGGCCTGTTTCAGAGCCTGTTCAAGGATTTCCCGGCTCAGGCCCTTGATCTTAATATCCATCTGGATGGCCGTGACGCCAGTCGTCGTACCGGCAACCTTGAAGTCCATATCGCCCAAGGCATCTTCCATGCCCTGAATGTCCGTGAGGATTGTGAAGTCGTCGCCTTTGGTGACAAGGCCCATAGCCACACCGGCAACCGGTGCTTTAATAGGTACGCCGGCATCCATGAGGGCCAGCGTGCTGCCGCAGGTACTGCCCATGGAGCTCGAGCCGTTCGATTCGAGGACTTCCGAGACGACGCGGATAGCGTACGGGAATTCTTCTTCGCTCGGCATAACCTGTGTGAGTGCCCGTTCAGCCAGTTTGCCATGGCCGATTTCACGACGGCCAGGACCGCGGGACGATTTCGTTTCGCCGACGCAGAAGCTCGGGAAGTTGTAGTGGTGCATGTAGCGCCGTTCTGTTTCCAGGCCTACGCCATCAATGTGCTGGCATTCCGAAAGCGGTGCCAGCGTGCAGAAGCTGAGGACCTGTGTCTGGCCACGCGTGAAGAGGCCTGTACCGTGCGTCCGTTTGAAGAGACCAACTTCGCAGCTGACCGGGCGGACTTCGTCTACTTTACGGCCGTCAGGACGGATCTTGTCGACGGCGATCATGTGGCGGACGATTTCCTTGATCATTTTCTGTGTAATTTCAACGACATCGGCCTGGTTGTCCGGGTAAATGTCGGCAAAGTGTTCGTAAATATCATTTTCGACGGTGTTCATCTTTTCTTCGCGCGATACCTTATCGGCGTCGAAAATAGCCGTCTTCATCTTGTCTTCGCCATAAGCGTGAACGGCTTCGACGATGTCAGCAGGCGGTTCTTTTTCGACGAACTCCTGTTTCGGCACGCTGATCTGAGGCAAGAAGGATTCCTGCCATTCAACGACCTTCTTGATTTCGTCATGGGCAAACATGATGGCATCGAGGATGTCGGCTTCAGGAACCTGTTTGGCGCCGCCTTCTACCATGAGGATGGCGTCCTTCGTGCCGGCAACGCAAATGTCCATATCGCTTGCTTCGGACTGTTCTACAGTCGGATTGCAAACGAGCTTACCGTCAACGCGGCCGACGCGGACACCGGCGATCGGGCCGGCAAAGGGAATGTGAGACATGCACAGGGAAACGGAAGCGCCGATCATGGCAGCGATTTCCGGGGCATTGTCGTGGTCTACGCAGAAATCATAAGCGACGACGTGTACGTCGTGGCGGTATGTTTTCGGGAAGAGCGGACGAATCGGGCGGTCGATGAGGCGGGCAAAAAGCGTAGCCGATTCAGGCGGTTTGCCTTCCCGTTTGATAAAGCCGCCAGGGATCTTCCTTACGGAGTACATTTTTTCTTCATAATCGACAGTCAAGGGGAAGAAATCTGCATCTTCCCGGGCTTCCTTAGAGCCCGTTGCCGTGACGAATACGGCTGTATCGCCATAACGTACCAAAGCGGCACCGCTAGCCTGTTTGGCGAGCTGTCCTACTTCGATGACGAGGGGACGGCCGGCAAAATCCATCTGGAATACTTGTTTTTCCATATTTTTAAATCCTCCTTGCAATGTTCTTGCAATCTATATGCAGGCTGTAGGTCATAGGTCAAAAGCCGCATCACTGGGCTCCTGGCCTATAACCTACCAACCTGATGCACGTACAATTGTTCTGAAAAAAGAGGCTGATGTGCAACACATCAGCCTCACACGTATGCGATTATTTACGCAGGTTCAGTTTTTCGAGAATAGCGCGATAACGATCGAGGTCATGTTTCTGCAGGTAAGCGAGCAGGTTACGGCGCTGGCCAACCAGTTTCAGCAGGCCACGACGGGATGCATGATCCTTTTTGTGGCTACGGAGATGTTCCGTCAGGTAAAGGATGCGGCTCGTGAGGAGCGCGATCTGTACTTCCGGGGAACCCGTATCGTTTTCATTTGCACCAAATTTGCTTACGATTTCTTTCTTTTCTTCAACACTTAACATTGTAATGCCTCCATTTTTTTAAATACTATTCGCAAAGCGCTGCGTGATCGTCGGAGATTCGAGACACCCGGCGCCCGTACGACAACATTTATTATACTATAAGTACGCTCTCCTTGTAAAGGCTTAGAACTTCTTGCCTGTCAGGAGTTCGTAGGCTTCCTTGTACTTTTCGATGGTCTTGTCGATGACTTCCTGAGGCAGGAGGTAGTCGCTGTCCGGGTTGGCTTTGAGCCAGTCGCGGACGAACTGCTTGTCATAGGACGGCTGGGATTTGCCGGCTTCATAGCCAGCCAGGGGCCAGAAACGGGAGCTGTCCGGCGTAAGCATTTCGTCGCCTAAGATGATGTTGCCCTGTTCATCGAGGCCGAATTCAAATTTCGTGTCGGCAATGATGATGCCGCGGGACAATGCGTAGTCGGCGCATTTCTTGTAGAGGGCAATGGTGTAATCGCGAATCTTTTCGGCGTATTCTTTGCCCTTGCCCGGGAAGGTCTGGTCGAGGAAGGCAGCACCTTCTTCGAGGCTGACGTTCATGTCGTGTTCGCCCAATTCAGCTTTGGTGGACGGTGTGAAGATCGGTTCAGGCAGTTTTTCCGATTCTTTCAGGCCTGCCGGCAGCTGGATACCGCATACAGTGCCGTTTTCCTGGTAGCTTTCCCAGCCGGAGCCGGTAATGTAGCCGCGGACGATGCATTCCATAGGAATCATGGTCAGCTTCTGGCATTTCATGCTGTTGCCTTCAAACTGGGGCTGCTGGAAGTATTCAGGCATATCCTTGACATCTACGGAGAGCATGTGGTTCGGGATAATGTCTTTCGTGAAATCAAACCAGAATTTGGACATCTGCGTCAACACGGCGCCTTTCTGGGTGATCTTGTTTTTCAGAATGTGATCGAATGCAGAAATACGATCGGTTGCGACCATGATGATGCTGTCGCCAATATCGTAGACTTCGCGGACCTTACCGGATTTAAATGGTTTGTATTCTTTCATTATGTGCGCCTCCATAAGATGGGAAATGAAATTTTTCAAAGCTCAGGTTTATCATAGCACAAACCCTGCTTATAGACTAGCAAAGATACGAGAAAAATGCGTTTTTTACTGCTTACCGGACGCCGGCAAGCCGGGCCGGGTCCATGTGGGCGTCAAATTCTTCTGCCGTGACCCAGCCGCTGGCAATCGCTGCTTCGCGCAGGGTCTTCCCTTCCTTGGCAGCCGTCTTAGCGATGGTGCAGGCCTTATCGTAGCCTACGACGGGCACGAGGCCCGTGACCAGGATGAGGGACTGATGCAGGTTGTAGTCGATCCGTTCCTTATTGGGGCGGATACCCGTCACGCAGTGGACGCGGAAGGAATCCATAGCGTCTGTGAGAAGACGGATGGACTGGATCAGATTATAGGCCATAACGGGCATGAAGACATTCAGCTCGAAATTGCCTTGGCTGGCGGCAATGCCCATAGTGGCATCGTTGCCCATGACCTGCACAGCCACCATCGTGACAGCTTCGCACTGCGTCGGGTTGACCTTGCTCGGCATAATGGAGCTGCCCGGTTCGTTTTCCGGAATGAGGAGCTCGCCAATACCGCAGCGAGGGCCTGACGAAAGCCAGCGAATATCGTTGGCAATCTTCATGAGGTCACAGGCCAGGGCTTTGAGCATGCCGTGGACGACGACCAGCTCATCCTTACTCGTAAGGGACTGGAATTTATTGGGCGCCGTGTGGAACGTCGTGCCTGTCAGCGCGCTCACGATTTCAGCAAAACGTACGTCGTAGCCGGCCGGGCAATTGATGCCTGTACCGACGGCGGTACCGCCCATGGCAAGGTCCCGCAGGTACTCGATGCCTTGCGTGAGCATTTCCTTGTCGCGCTGGAGCATACGGGCCCAGCCGCTAAATTCCTGGCCCAGTGTCAGAGGTGTAGCATCCTGGAGGTGCGTACGGCCGATCTTGACGATATCCTTAAACGCTACTTCCTTGTCATGCAGAGCGCCGTAGAGGGCATCTATAGCCGGAAAGAGGCGCTGTTCGATGAGTAATACACCTGCCATGTGCAGGCCCGTCGGAAACGTGTCATTCGAGCTCTGGGAATGGTTAACGTGGTCGTTCGGATGGACCTTCGCTTCCTTCCCTGCTGCGGCCAGGATCTGGGCTGCCCGATGGGCGACGACTTCGTTCATATTCATGTTAAACTGCGTGCCGCTGCCAGTCATCCAGACGGCGAGAGGGAAATTGCCATCAAGCTTGCCGGCAAGAACGTCGTCGCAGGCGGCAGCAATAGCGTCGGCCAGATCGGGCGTCAGTTCGCCCAGCTCTTTATTGGTCAGCGCGGCGGCTTTTTTCAAATAGGCAAAGACCGTGACCATTTCCGGAGGAATCTTTTCCGTACCGATGCGGAAATTTTCCAGGCTCCGTTCGGTCTGGGCACCCCACAGCTTGTCTGCCGGTACTTTGATTTCACCCATTGAATCTTTTTCTATACGATATTCCATAATTTACTCCATTCCTTTATCTGAATAGAAGAAGTTGTGCAGCTCCTCTGCTACGTGGTGGCAGCCAAGGCCCATCTTCGGTTCTTTAAAGAGGCGGCTGTCCATTTCTTTCAGATCCTTTGAAATTTTTGGCCGGAATTCCATCTGGCCTATAATGTCCCGTTCGATATCGATGCCCGGGGCGTATTCCATGAGTGTCAGGCCGTCTTTGGTATTGTTAAAGACAGCCCGTTCTGTAATGATCTGTACTTCCTGCGTGCGTGCATAAGCAAAGGGACCGGAGAAGGTAATCTGTTCGACTTCCTTTTTGAACTTCTTATACTTCCCTTCCTTGAGGATGACCAGCTTGCCATCGCGGAAGGTTTCCTGCAGTCCGCCGGCCGTAAAGGTGCCGATGACGAGGACGCGCTTGGCGTTTTGGGAAATATCGATGAAGCCGCCCGGGCCCGTAAACTTACCGTGGAAGCGGGAAACGTTGATGTTACAGTGCCGGTCTACTTCAGCCAGGCCGAGGACGGCCATATCGAGGAGACCACCGTCGTACAAATCGAGAATAGCCGGCATACTGCTAATACATTCAGGATTGATGCTGGCGCCCATGTCGAGGCCCGTCAGAGGTACGCCGCCAATGACGCCTGATTCGGTCGATAGGACGACGTCGCCGATGCCTTCTTCAGCAGCAACAGAGCCGACACCTTCAGGCATACCGATACCCAGGTTGACAAACATGCCCTCTTCCAGGCGCATAGCTGCCCGGCGGGCGCAGACCTTGCGGGCATCTAAGGGCAGCAGGTCCAGACCGACGAGGGGCTTGCGAGCTTCGCCGCACAGTTCCGGCCAGTAGCCATCGTGACCAAAGCTTTGGGGATGCTGCTCCGGGTCCGCTTTGACGACGTAATCTACCAGCACATGATGTAGCTTGACATAGCGCGGGTCGAGACTGCCCTTGGGAACGATATTCTCTACTTGGACGACGACGGTACCGCCGCCGGAACGACAGGCTGCAGCCAGTTCGAGCTGTTCACCCAGGAGAGCTTCCTTTTCAAAGGAAATATTGCCGTCTGCATCGGCGTAGGTGCCGCGGAGAAAGACCATGTTGAAATACGGAAAGGCCGTGTAAAAGAGATATTCCCTGCCTTCGAGGGACCGGACTTCACACAAATCTGCTTCCTGCCGGGCCCGTTCATTTACTTTGCCGCAGCCCAGGCGGGGATCGACGAAGGTATGAAGGCCAACGCGGGTCCAGACGCCGGGGTCCTTGCGGGTCATCGCGCGGTACATGCTGGTGAGCGTGCCTAAGGGTACCATGTGGACACTGAGCTCGTTGGCGTCAGCTAAGGCCCGCAGAGACGGTTCCTGGGCCATATAGCTCGTAATAATGCTTTTTACGAGTCCCGGCAAAGCCAGGTGATTGACGCCCCGTTCGTGGTAATCGCCAACGCCGGCAGCCTTACAAAGAATGAGGTCCCGCGGCTTTTGTTCCCGCTTATACCGTTCGCCTAAGGCAGCCAGTATGGCTTCAGGCGTGCCAAAGCCGGAAAAACCGCTAATTCCCAGGCGCTGACCGTCCAGTAAGAGGTCAGCAGCTTCAGCCGGCGTAATAAATTCCGTTAAAGGGATCACCTCCAAGAGATGGTAAAAGAGAAAGGGCAGGCGCGAAATCAGATAGCCATTCCGGGTCTGCCCTTTATTGTTATTTTCCTAAATGACGCAGACCCTTGGCGCCAATGTCCTGACGGACCTGCTGGCCGTCAAAGGAAATGCGCCGTACGTTAGCGTAGGCCTGGTCAATTGCTTCCTTCAGGGTGGCACCGAGGGCAGTGACGCCGAGGACACGGCCGCCGTTTGTGACGTACTGGCCGTCTACGACCTTGGTACCCGAATGGAATACCTGTACATCCGGAGCGACGCTGTCGAGACCGCTGATGACATCGCCCTTGTGGCTCGATTCAGGATAGCCTTTGCTAGCCATGATGACACAGCACGCAGAAGCCTGTTTCCAGTGCACCATATCGGCTGTGAGTGTGCCCTTAGCACAGGCCAGCATGATCTGGGCCAGGTCGCCGTCAAGGAGGGGCAATACAGCCTGCGTTTCAGGGTCACCAAAGCGGCAGTTAAATTCGACGACCTTCGGGCCGTCAGCCGTAATCATCAGGCCTGCGTAGAGACAGCCCTGATAGGTAATGCCTTCGGCAGCCAACCCCTGTACGACCGGTACGAGAATCGTATCGTATACGGTCCGGGTCAGTTCCGGCGTCATGACCGGAGCCGGTGCGTAGGCGCCCATGCCACCTGTGTTGGGGCCCTTATCACCGTCGAAAATGCGCTTGTGGTCCTGGGCGGAAATCATGGGCACAATTGTCTTGCCATCGACGAAAGCCAGGAGGCTCGCTTCTTCACCGACCATGCATTCTTCAATGACAATGCGGCCGCCGGATTCGCCAAAAATGCGGTCTTCCATGATGGCATCGACAGCAGCCAAAGCTTCGGCTACAGTCTGGGCAACGACGACGCCTTTACCGGCAGCCAAACCGTCGGCTTTGACGACAATAGGCGCACCCTGGGCTGTAATGTAGTCCTTGGCAGCAGCGCCATCCGTAAAGGACGCATACGCCGCTGTGGGTACGTTGTATTTTTTCATGAGATTCTTGGCAAAGACCTTGGAGCCTTCCATCTGGGCTGCAGCCTTATTAGGGCCGAAGACAGCAATGCCTTTGGCCTGGCATACGTCGGCCAGACCTTCCGTCAAGGGAACTTCCGGGCCGACGACGACGAGGTCTACGCCTTCCTTTTCGCAGAAGGCAGCAATGCCGCTCAGGTCTTCTACCCCAACGGGGACGCACTGGGCCACAGAGGCCATGGCGTCACTGCCAGGCAGAGCGTAGAGCTTTTCTACAGACGGGCTCTTGGCGAGCGTTACGGCCAGGGCATGTTCCCGGCCGCCGCCACCGATGACAGCTACTTTCATTATTTTGCGTCCCCCTTTTCGACCTGTTCGGTCAGGTAGGCAGCAATAGCCGTGTCGTACTGAGCTGTATGCTGGAAGGCTTCACGGGCCAGTTCCAGACGATAGGCATCGGTGAATTCGCCATCTTTCTTGAGGATATCGACGATTTCGCCGTATTTCTTAGGGTTCGTAACGATGGCTACGTATTTATTGTTCTTAGCCGATGCGCGGACCATGCAGGGGCCGCCAATGTCGATGTTTTCGATGGCTTCCGGCAGCGTAACGTCCGGCTTGGCAATGGTCTGCTGGAAGGGATAGAGATTGACGACGACTAAGTCGATAGGTGTAATATCGTGATCCTTCATGTCCTGTACGTGGCTCGGGTTGTCGCGGACGGCAAGGATGGCGCCGTGGATCTTCGGATGGAGCGTCTTGACGCGGCCATCCATCATTTCCGGAAAGCCTGTTACGTCCTGTACAGCCATGACGGGGACACCGGCATCGCGGAGGGCCCGCATGGTGCCGCCTGTGGAGATGATTTCAATGCCGAGCTCAGCCAAAGCCTTGCCGAGTTCGACGATGCCTGTTTTATCAGAAACACTGAGCAGTGCGCGTTTTACTTTCATGAGAATTCCTCCTTAGTCTTCAGTACCCTTTACCAGGTTGCCTTCAATGGTCAGCTTATCTTCGCAAAAGAGCTCTACAGCACGGACATACGTCGGGTGCTCTTTAGTCAGGATGCGGGCAGCCAGCGTGTCTTCCGTATCCGATTCGTAGACTGGTACGGCTGACTGCAGGATGATCGGGCCGGCATCCATATCGGCTACGACGAAATGAACCGTACAGCCGGCAATCTTGACTCCGGCTTCTACTGCCTGTCTCTGGGCGTGGAGGCCGCGGAAGCTGGGCAGGAGGGCCGGGTGAATATTGATAATTTTATGTTCGTAATGGGAAATAAACTTGCCGCTCAAAAGACGCATGAAGCCAGCCAGGCACAGGAGGTCTGCTTCATAAGGCGCAATGGCGTCGAGAATGAACTGTTCAAAGGCATCCTTGCTGTCGAACTGCTTGCGGTCAGCGACGATAACGGGAATATCCCAGCTTTTGGCCAAATCAATACAGCCGGCACCGGGAATATCACAGACGAGGGCCATAATTTCCCCGTTGATCATCCCTTCTACAACGGCGTCATGAATGGCTTCGGCGTTAGAGCCGCGGCCGGAAGCAAAGAGGACGATTTTTTTCTTAGTCATCGAAGGCGCCCCCTTTGAGCGTCACGCGGACGTCACTCTGGACGGTCTTGCCGATGATATAGGCTTTTTCGCCGCGTTCGGACAGGTTGGCCATGATGGCATCTACGTCGTCAGCTTTGACGATGAGGATCATACCGATACCCATGTTAAACGTACGGTACATTTCTTCTTTGGCTACATCGCCCCATTTCTGGAGGAGACCAAAGATAGGCAGCTGCGGCCACGTAGTGACGTCGATTTCTACGCCGATACCCTTAGGCAGGACGCGGGGAATGTTTTCATAAAAGCCGCCGCCTGTAATGTGGACCATGCCTTTAATGTCGAAGTTGCGGATGAGGGGCAGGCAGGGACGGGGATAGAGGCGCGTCGGCGTGAGCAGGCATTCGCCAATGGTCATGCCCAGTTCGTCCACGTACTGGTCGAGCTGCATCTTCTGCCGTTCGAAGACGATTTTGCGGACCAGGGAGAAGCCATTGGAATGAACGCCTGTAGACGGCAGGCCGATGAGGACGTCGCCAGCACCGATGGTTTCACCGGTAATGACCTTGTCGCGGTCGACGATGCCGACGCCAAAGCCAGCCAGGTCGTAGTCGTCTTTGGCATAGAAACCGGCCATTTCAGCTGTTTCGCCGCCTAAGAGGGCACAGCCAGATTCTTCACAGGCATGGGCTACACCTTTGACGATAGTCGCTACCTGGACGGGATCGAGTTTGCCTACGGCAATGTAATCGAGGAAAAAGAGCGGTTCTGCGCCCTGGACGAGAACGTCGTTAATGGACATGGCAACGCAGTCCTGGCCGACCGTGTCGTGCTTGTTCATCATGATGGCCAGGCGCAGCTTCGTGCCTACGCCGTCAGTACCGCTGACGAGGATCGGTTTTTTGATGTTGCTGTTCATGAGCGAAAAGAGGCCGCCAAAGCCGCCGAGGTCACCGAGTACTTCCGGGCGATACGTAGCTTTTACGGAGTCTTTCATGAGTTCTACGGCTTTATTGCCGGCATCAATATCTACACCGGCGTCGGCGTAAGTGAGTCCTTTTTTATTCGAGAGCATATTTTTCTCCTTCCTCGTTGGTCACAGGTACAGCAGTAGGATAGTCGTTGTTAAAGCAGGCGAGACAGAGGTCTTCGCGAGGAATGTTGGGGATGGCGCGGCAGAGGCCGTCGATGCTGATAAAATGCAGCTTGTCAACGCCAATGTATTTGCGGATTTCTTCTACACTCAGGGCCGAAGCGATGAGTTCCTTGCGGACCGACGTATCGATGCCGTAGAAGCATGAATACATAATCGGCGGTGCGGATACGCACATATAGACTTCCTTGGCGCCGGCTTCGCGGAGCATCTTACAGATGATGCCGCTCGTCGTGCCGCGGACGATGGAGTCGTCGACCATGACGATACGCTTGCCCTTGACGACGGATTTGACGACGTTGAGCTTCATGCGTACGGCCAGCTCGCGTTCCTTCTGCGTCGGCTTGATGAACGTACGGCCCATGTAACGGTTCTTGATGAGGCCGTGGTTGAAAGGAATGCCCGAGGCCATGGAATAGCCGATGGCAGCTGTCGTGCCGCTATCAGGGACGGAAATGACGAGGTCCGCATCATACTGCGTTTCGTTCCACATTTCCTTACCCATATTGAGGCGGGCCTGGTAAATATCCTGGCCGTCGATGACGCTGTCCGGACGGGCAAAGTAAATATATTCAAAGGAGCAGACCTGCTTGCGCTGGGGCTCTGTATACATGATGGATTTCATACCGGCTTCTGTAATATCGACGATTTCGCCGGGCTGTACGTCACGAACGTAGGTTGCGCCCAAGGCGTCGAGGCCGCACGTTTCCGAAGCGAGCACCCAGCCGCCGGTCGTCGTTCTGCCAATGCAAAGGGGACGGAAGCCAAACTTATCGCGCACACCATAGAGATGGTCCTTGGTCATAATGGTAACGGAAAAAGCGCCTTCCAAACGGTTCATGCTTTCCTTAATACGGTCGATGACCGTCGTCTGCCGGCTGCGGCTAATGAGGTTGACGATGATTTCCGTATCCATCGTCGTCTGGAAGGTAACGCCGTTGGCGTCGAGTTCTTCCCGCAGTTCGCGCGTGTTCGTCAGGTTGCCGTTGTGTGCCAGGGCAATCTGGCCGAAGGCCGAGTATACGGCGAGAGGCTGAATATTGCGCGGGTTGTTGGACCCGGTCGTCGAATAACGGACGTGGCCAATGCCGATGTGTCCGCCTAAATCGTCAGGCAAGCCTTTTTCAAAGACGGTGCTAATGAGCCCCATGCCGCGATAGGTAAAGATATCGTGGCCGTCTGTAAGGGCAATACCGCCGCTTTCCTGGCCGCGGTGCTGCAAAGCAAACAAGCCCCAATACAAATATCTCGGTATGTCCAGTGTCCGGTCGAGAATACCGATGACACCGCATTCTTCGTGCTGCTTGTCCCAAATCGAGTCGTACATTAGTGGGAACCTCCCTGTTGTGTGAAATCTACGTTTTTAATGGTATTACTTGTTCTTTTCTACGGCGTCGCTGACAGTACGGACGACGGATTCAACAGTGTCCTGTACCTTGTTGTAAACCGACGCGGCCGTATTGAGATGCTGCTGGAGCTTGTCATTCTTTTCCATGACGTCGCGGCTCATCTTTTCGCGGTATGCCTTGTACTTGGCAGCCAGTTCAGGGTCGCTCGTAGCGCCGATCTGGACAGCCAGGAGGGCTGCGTTTTTAGCGCCGTTAATGGCAACCGTCGCAACAGGCATGCCCGACGGCATCTGGACGATGGCTAAGAGTGCGTCCATGCCTTTAAGGCTGCCGCTTTCGAGGGGCACGCCGATGACCGGTAATGTCGTAAAGCTGGCGATAACACCAGGCAGATGAGCGGCCATGCCGGCACCGGCAACGATGCAGCTCAAACCTCTGTCCCGGGCTTTTGAAGCAAATTCCTGGACAGCTGCCGGCGTGCGGTGTGCTGAAGCCAGTAATACTTCGCATTCTACGTCAAAATCATGAAATACTTCCAAGGCTTTTTTCATTACGGGAATATCAGAGTCGCTTCCCATAACCAAACCAACTTTCATAACGGAACCCCTCCTTAGAAAAAAACAAAACCCAAAGGGATACAAGGCCCCCTTTGGGTTTTTCATTTAGACATACGGATAGCACAGACATCTACAAACTGTTTACGACTACGGCCAGCCCATAAACCTGTGAACATTCTGCATCTCCTCATAACTATATCTAAATATAAATACAACATGATTGTAACAAAAAGGTCTGTACGTGTCAATGATGGAAAATTTACAAAGTTTTTTCACAAGGGCCTGTTTCCTTAGGTTCTGACGCTTTATGTGGACAAAAAAATAAAAACCCTTGCAGCAGCCACTACAAGGGTTTACGTTTTGCTATTAGAGAATCTTCGACAGGAATTCTTTCGTCCGTTCTTCCTGCGGATGGCTGAAGACGTCGTCCGGTTTTCCTTCTTCGACGATGTAACCGCCGTCGACGAAGAGAACCCGGTCGGCTACTTCACGGGCAAAGCCCATTTCGTGCGTGACGATGGCCATGGCCATGCCATCCTTAGCCAGAGCTTTGATAACATCCAGTACTTCGCGGACCATTTCCGGGTCGAGCGCCGACGTCGGTTCGTCAAAGAGCATGAATTTCGGCTTCATAGCCAGAGCCCGGGCAATGGCCACACGCTGCTGCTGGCCGCCGGAAAGGGTATTGGGATAGGCATCCTTTTTTTCTTCCAGGCCGACCTTGCGCAGGAGACTGACAGCCGTTTCTTCGGCTTCCTTACGGCTGATATGACGGGTCTTCATAGGCGACAGCATGATATTTTCCAAGACCGTCATGTGCGGAAACAGGTTGAAGCGCTGGAATACCATACCGACTTCCATACGGACAGCGTTGATACTCTTGGCGTCGTTCATGCTGATGCCGTCGACAACGATATCGCCGCCGGTAGGCACTTCCAAATAGTTGATGCAGCGCAGGATGGTACTCTTGCCGGAGCCCGACGGGCCGATAATAACGACTACCTCTTTATCCTGAATGGTCAGGTCGATGCCCTTCAGTACCTCGTGCGTCCCAAAGCTTTTCTTTAAGCCTTTAATTTCTATCATCCGTTGCATACCTCTTTTCCAAATAGCTTACGAGCCGGGCAATGCCGAGCGTCATGATCAGATAAATTGCAGCTACTGTGAGCCAGATTTCAAAGGAGCCATAGGTCTTGGCAATGATCAGCTGGCCACGGCGGGTCAATTCTTCAAAGCCGATAACGGAAACCAGGGACGTTTCCTTGGTCATGGAAATGAATTCGTTACCAAGGGGCGGAATGACCTGCTTGAAGGCCTGGGGCAAAATGATGTAGCGCATGGTCTGTCCCCACGAAAGGCCCAGGGAACGGCCGGCTTCCATTTGTCCGCGGTCGACAGACTGAATGCCTGCACGGAAAATTTCCGATACGTAGGCACCACTGTTGATGGAACAGGCGCCGACGGCAGCGACGAAGGGATTGATCCGTTCGCCAATGAGCATAGGCAGGGCGAAATAAATAAGGAAGATCTGTACCAGCATAGGCGTGCCACGAATGACGTTGACGTAGCACACGGCGAGGATATTCAAAACTTTCATATGCGACAGGCGGCAAATACTGGTGATCAGGCCCAGTACCAGGCCGATGCCGACGGACATAGCCGTAATTTCAATGGTTACGGCTGCACCTTGCAGCAATAACGGCAAGGAATTCAGAATCAACTGAAAATCAAAGGTCATGCCAAACACTCCTTTAGATGGCGGTAAAAATAATTTCATCAGTACTTGTCATTATAAGTGTATCAATATTCAATGTCAATGCATGTTAACGAAAAAAACTCTGTGCCGGCAGAGTAAAATGCCTCATAGGTGCCGGCACAGAGTTGCTTTTCTTATTATTTTCCTGTTTTTTTCGCTCAGCGGCCCAGCTGGTGAACCAGGCGGTACATGTTTTCGTCCAAGGGGAAATGGTACCGCGGTGCTTCCGTATAGGGCGTAGCCGCAATAGTTTCACCGATCTGGCCGATGACGCAGTTGTACGTCCCCGACAGGAGGCAGTCGATGGCCTTTTCCGAAAAGAGGCTGGCCATGATGGCGTCCCTGGCAGTTGGCGAACCGCCACGCTGGACGTAGCCGAGGACGGTCAGGTTCGGTTCGAGATAGGTGTGTTCCTTTATATAATCATATACATCAGAGCCCTTCATGGCCCCTTCTGCGACGATGACGATACTGCTCATCTTGCCCATGCGGTGCGATTCGTTGAGGTGCATGCACAGATCTTCCAGTGACACGTCGTGTTCCGGTACGAGAACCGCTTCGGCACCGGCAGCCAGGCCGGCGTGCAAGGCGATGAAGCCGGCGTGACGGCCCATGACTTCGATAACAGCCACGCGGTCGTGGGAATACGCCGTATCGCGAATGCGGTTGACGCACTGCAGGACCGTGTTGACGGTCGTATCAAAGCCAATCGTATATTCTGTGCCATCCATGTCGTTATCGATAGTACCGGGAATGACGATAGTCGGAATGCCCTGCTTGCTCAGCGCCTGGGCACCGCGCATAGAACCGTCACCGCCGATGACGACGAGGGCGTCAATGTCATTTTCGCGGATATAGGCAGCGGCTTCCTTCTGTGTCTTTTCTTCCATGAATTCCAAGCAGCGTGCCGTGCGCAGCATCGTGCCGCCACGGTGGATAATACCGCCTACATCACGCCGGTCGAGTGGCATGATTTCATGGCTCAAGAGCCCTTCATAGCCGCGGATGATACCCGTTACGGATAAGCCTTGTTCGATGGCATAACGCGTTACGCCACGAATAGCTGCGTTCATGCCCGGCGCATCGCCGCCGCTCGTCAAAACCCCGATTTTTGTAATCATTTTTGCTCAGTCCCCTTTCTTTCCCTCGATGCAAATTGCACCTTGTCGCGTCCGAGCTGACCAATAATGATCTCTACGATTTCTTCGGCACTGTGGTTGGTCGTATCGACGACGTAATCACAGTACGGATAGACGTGCTTCCACTGCTCGTCCATGTGTTGCACGAATTCGTGGAGATGATCGTAATCGACTGTCGGCCGTTTCCCTATGTGACGGCTCACGCGTTCTTCTACGCGAAAGGCAGCCGAACGCAGGGCCACGATGTAGCCATGACGGTGCAAAATACGATACGTATCGATATTCATAGGGAAATTGCCACCAAACGAGATGACCGCTTCGTGATAGCGGCTTACTTGCTGTAAGACGTTGATTTCTCGCTCTCGAAAGGCCTTCTCCCCTGCTGTTTCATAAAAGTCCGCAATGGACTGTCCTGTCTGGCGTTCCATACGCCGGTCCGTATCGACAAACTGCCAGCCCAGATGCACAGCGATCTTGCGCCCAATATGACTTTTGCCACTGCCCATCATGCCCACCAGGACAATGTTGCGCTTCATCATAAGTCTATTCCCCTCCTGCAGCTATTCTGCACTTATTCTATTAAAACATTATATCAAAAAACACGTATCATGCATATAACGAATATTAGAAAAAGACAGGCACTTGCTCAATTTTACATACGTAAAAACGGCACACACCGTAAAGATGCGTGCCGCTTTGCCTAAAAAGAATAGATTAGAGACCGTTGTGATCAAAATAATCAGCCAGGCCTTTGACGATACTTTCAGCAAAATTATCCTGCTGGGTTTCCGTGTTGAGGGCCTTTTCTTCACCCGGGTTAGAAATGAAGCCCAGTTCCAGGAGCGTAGCCGGCATGTTCGTGTGCAGGAGCACGTAGAAGTTTGCCGTATCGACACCGCGGTCCGGGAAGCTCGTTGCTTTCATGTTCTGCTGGTGGATGTACTTGGCCAGGCCCAAATCATACTGGGTTTTTGGGTTGTAATACGCCGTGACACCCATGGCATCAGGCGACGAGAAGGAATCGATGTGAATGCAGACAAAGACGTCGGCCTTGGACGCGTTGGCAATGTTGCAACGGGCCTGCAGTTCTTCTACAGCGCCGTCATTCGGTGCATAGACGTCGACGTCGGTCGTGCGGGTCATAATGACGTTGGCCCCGGCTTCTTGCAAGAGCTGCTGGACCTTTTTGGAAATGGCCAGGGTAATGTTCTTTTCCTGACTCATGGAACCGATGGCGCCTGTATCCGTGCCGCCGTGGCCCGGGTCGATGCAGATGGTTTTGCCTTTGAGACCTTTCGTCAGGCTGTACGATGCACTCTTACCATACGACGGGATGGTTACCGTAGCCGCACCGGCTGCACTGCCGCTATCCGTCCGGGATTTCCAGGACGTTTTCGTCTGCTGCGAGGGATGAATACCAATGCTCGTGTCGCCCCAATGGCTCCACTGTTTTACTTTGCCTGATTTGTCGTTAATGTCGATGACCACACGGTTGTTGGTCTTTGCCTTGGCGTTAGCCGGTAAGGTGAAGACCTTGAGGTCGTTAGCCGTGATCTTGCGCGGTACCTTGATGTTGACATCCGTAGCGGACGACCGCTGGGTGAGCCAAATACGGGAGATGACGTTTTTATTGGCGTCATACTGTTTTTGAACGTTCTTGTCAATTTTCGTATTGGGCAGGGTAACGGTCACATATTGGCCGGACTTATCGAGGTACAGCCGCGGTGTCACTTTTTGCGATACATCTACGACAGTACGCACAAAAGGCGTGTTGGCGTCATTACGCGTGGCCACGCGGACGCTCGAAATTTCCGTACTGGCGGCGGCAGCAGAAGCCAGCGGCAGGACACACGCCAGGGCCAGTAACGGTATCATAAGTAATTTTTTGAACACTGTTATCTACTCCTTTTCACTTGAACGTTACTATTATAACATACCTCTCCCTGTAAATTAAGCTTTTTTTCTGTTATGAGCGGCCCGGAACGGTGACAGTTTTGTTACAACCGTCCACGGGAAAAGGACAAAAAAAGACTGCCTGAACAGCTACGTTTCAGGCAGTCTGTGAGAAATATATTCAAATTCAGTCTTCCGTTACTAAGGGACGCTGCAGTACCGGCCGTTCCATGTTTTCCTCGAGGCGACGGATAACGCGTGGCACGGCATCGGCTACGTCGACAGGCGAAAAGCCGTAAGGGCCGTATTCGTCGTGACAGTAATCTCCGGCAGCACCGTGAACATAGACGGCTGCGCAGGCAGCGCTGCACAGGTCGGGCAGTCCGGCGTGGACGGCAAAGGAAGCGGTCATACCCGTGAGGATATCGCCCATACCGCCACAAGCCATACCGGCATTGCCTGTAGGATTGACGTAAGCATGGCAGGTCTTGGCCGAAACGATGACCGTCGGTGCGCCCTTGAGGACCAGGTTGACATGCCACTGGCGGACGAATTCTTTTGCCTTGCCAATGGGATCAGCTTCGATATCTGCCATAGAGAACCCGCTCAGGCGGCTGAATTCGGCTACGTGAGGTGTCAGAATGAGACGGCTGCCATAGGGGGCCAGGAATTCCCGTTCGTCTGCAAGTACGTTGAGAGCGTCTGCATCGAGGACGAGGGGACAGGTCGTGCCGGCAATGACGGCCTTGACGAAGTCCTTCGTTTCCTTGTGGACGCCGAGACCGGGGCCCATGGCAATGACAGACCAGCGTTTATTCCGGTAATCGGCGAGGATTTCTCCAGCATCGGCAGCCGTGAAATGATCGCCCGTACCGGCACCGTGGACCATGGCCTCTATTTCCTTGCCGATGCAATAGTCTGCCGTTTCCTTAGGGACGCGCAAAAAGACCTTGCCGGCACCGCCGCGGATGGCACCGCGGACAGCCATGAGGGCAGCACCGGCCATGTCGCTGCTGCCTGTGACGATAGCAATGGTCCCGTGGGTTCCTTTGTGGGAATCGGGACGGCGCGGTACGAGGACTTCGGCAATATCCTGTTCCATGAGAAGATACGCCGGGTCATCTTCCTGGGCCTGCAGGAGAGGCCAGGGCATGCCGATGGCGTCCAGTTCGATCTGGCCGGCACAGGCCCGGCCGGGATAGAATACGAGGCCTCGTTTGAGAGCGCCAAAGGTGACGGTCAGGTCCGCAAAAAGGGGCCCGTTTTCTTCGTCACTGCCGGCACCACTGACAGCACCTGTATCGGCGTTGACGCCAGTTGGAATATCGACGGCAATGACCTGCAGGGAGCCAGTAGCCGCTACGGCGTTGACGATGGCTACGATGCGGCTCATAGGCTCCCGCAAATCACCGTGAAAGCCCATACCCAAGAGGGCGTCGATGACGACCTGGCTTGCTTCCAGGCGTTTCGTCAGGAGGCCCCAGTCACAAGGACGGCCTTGGAAAAATTCGAGAATACACAGATCGTCGTCGGCGAGCTGGCGCAGGGTCGTCAAATGATTGCACGCTTCCTCGCTGTAGTCTTCGGGCTGGCCCAAGATGTAAACGTAAACCCGGGCGCCAGCCGTCAGGAGCTGGCGGGCAATGACGAAGCCGTCGCCACCGTTATTGCCTTTGCCGCACAGGATAACAACGTCCTTGCCGCCCCAGCCGCCAACGAAGGCATCACCCTTTTCTACGACAGCGTGGCCGGCATTTTCCATGAGGATTGCCGGGGCAATAGCGTAGATACCGTGCATAGCCGTTTGATCCATGTGCCGCATCTGGGCGGCTGTGTTAAGTTTCTGCATGTGCTTCCCCTTTTCTCTCTATCCTTATAAGTATAACGTCGGGTCGACGGCTTCGCCGTTGACGCGGATTTCAAAGTGTACGTGCGGCCCTGTCGAGTTGCCTGTCGAGCCGGCATAGGCGATGATATCGCCCTGTTTGACCTGGTCGCCCTGCTTGACGGCGAGCTTCTGGTTATGACCGTAGAGGGTCATGAGGCCCTTGCCGTGGTCGATGACAACCGTGTTGCCATAGCCGCTCATCCAATCTGCTTCGAGGACGACGCCGCCTAAGGCAGCCTTGACGGGCGTACCGTAATCGACGCCGATATCGATGCCCGAGTGCAGGATCTGGCGGCCGTAAATGGGATGCATGCGGTAGCCAAAGGGCGACGTAATAACGCCCTTGACGGGCCAGATCATTTCCCCTTTACCGATGACCGGCGTGCCTTTAAAGTCCTTATTGATGGCATCATTGAAGGGCTTGGAAATACTGTCCTTGGCGTCATGCCAATGGTTCCACTGGCGGATCTTGCCGGACTTATCGTTAATATCGATGACCACGCGGTCGACGATATGCTTCTTTTCATTGCCCGGCAGGGTAAAGATTTTGTAGTCCTTTGCTGTGAGCGCCTGCGGCACGTCTATACGCACTTCCGTCCGGGAGCCCCGTTCTTTAATTTCTATCTTGCTGATGACATGGCGGTCCGCCTGGGGCTGCTTGTCTACATCCCGTTCCAGTTCCGTGCCGGGGATAGTGACGATGAGCGTCCGTCTGTCGGCGGAAAGGGTTGCCGTCGGTTTGACAGGCTCTTCTGTTTCTACGACAGTACGGACAAAAGGAACGTCCGCATCATTACGCGTTACGACGCGGACAGCCGTCACGTCTGTGCGCGCCTGAGCCGTTGTCATACCTAGTGGCAAAAAGCCTGACAGGACGAGGAGCGGCAGTACGAAATATTTCTTATTCACCCTAATTTCTCCTTCAAATGAAGCATACGAAATTGACACATTTAACTTTCTTATTATACCACAAAATCGGCTTTTCATTTAAAGGAGATTCAAGGCCACACGACTTGGGCAATGGCGTAGGCCCCGTCGTGGGCAATGGAAAGAGCCGGCAGGCTGCGCAGTTCGGCGACAGCACAATACGGGCCGTGCAGGATAAAGCGGGGCGCACCCAGATCATCATGGACAACCTCTACGTCTTGCCACTTGCCTTGGCGAAAGCCCGTACCGACAGCCTTCCAAAAGGCTTCCTTAGCGGCGAAAATACCGGCCAGGGAGGCGTACTTACCGGGGCCACGGCTTTCGCAATAGGCAAGCTCTCCTTCCGTATAAAAACGGCTCAGGGAGTTTCCCCGCGTAACGGCCCAGTTTTCAATGCGTTTAATTTCTACGATGTCAATACCGCAGGTCATAGAATCCCTCCTCTAAAAAAACAGCCGCAATTCCCAAGGGAATCACGGCTGTACGTAGTTACCATTTCTGCATGCGGATACAAATGGCAATGCCTTCGAGCAACGCCTTAAACGTCATGAACGAAACAGTGAGGTCCTCATAAACGGCAGGGGCTACCTTATAGTGAATGGTTACTTCTTTCTTCTGATAGTCATAGATCAGACCGTGTAAGTTCGATTCAAAGGTGTAGGCTGGCGCCGGAATCTTAAATTGCGGCGGCTTTTCCTTCTCCAGGCCCTGCAAAAGGCGTTCGAGAAGAACCCGTTTGGGTACTTCAGGCTGTAACATTTCTTCGACAAAGCTATCCAATACAGACATAGGTGCCTCAGGCTTCGTCAAGGAAATAGGCGTGAATAGCGCGGACGGCTTCTTCTACATGTTCTTCGGCAATGAGGCAGGTAATGCTGATTTCGGACGTAGAAATAATTTCGATATTAATGCCATGTTCGCCGAGAACACCGAACATGCCAGAGGCAATGCCCGGGTGGCCGGCCATACCGGCACCGACAACAGAAACCTTGGCCATTTTGTCATCGACGAGGATTTCTTCGAGGCCCAATTCTTCCTTGATCTTGGCCAGGACATCGTTCGTAGCAGCCAATTCATCGCGGGCTACGGTAAAGGTAATATCTGTCACGCCTTCGTTGGCATAGCGTACGCTCTGGACGATCATGTCGACGCTGACATTGGCATCGGACAGAGCAGCAAAGATTTTATACGCATTGCCCGGTTTGTTGGGAACGCCAAGTACCGTAATTTTAGCTACATTTTTATCATCGGCTACGCCGCGAATTAAATACTGCTTGATTTCCATGGAATAAGCCTCCTGTATGATAGTACCTTCGTTGTCGGAAAATGTAGAACGCACATGGATTGGCATGTTGAAGCGGCTGCCCATTTCAACTGCCCGGGGCTGCATGACGCCCGCACCCAGCTTAGCCATTTCAAGCATTTCCCCATACGTGATTTGGTCCATTTTACGCGCGTTGGGAACGACACGCGGATCGGCTGTATAAATGCCTTCCACGTCCGTATAAATTTCGCACACATCGGCATGGATAGCACCGGCAATGGCAACGGCTGTCGTATCAGAACCGCCGCGGCCCAGCGTCGTAATATCGCCTTCACCGGTAATGCCCTGGAACCCGGCGACGATGACGATGTTGCCTGCATCGAGGGCTTTCAAGATACGATCAGGCTGAATATCGAGGATACGGCCTTTATTAAAGGCATCGCTCGTCTTGATGCCGGCCTGGGCACCTGTAAAGGAGATCGACTTGTGTCCTGCTGCCTGGAACGCCATAGCCATGAGGGCGATCGAAACCTGTTCACCCGTCGAAAGGAGCATGTCCATTTCGCGGCCGTACGTTTTCGACGTAATCTGGCTAGCCAATTCGATCAGTTTATCTGTCGATTTACCCATAGCAGATACTACGATAACGATTTTATCATCCGGTTGTGAACCCTGCAAAACCCGCTGCACGATGGAGCGTATTTTGTCCGGCGTGGCAACAGAGCTGCCGCCAAACTTCTTAACAATTAAGGCCAACGTATATCCCTCTCTTTTAGAAAAAAGTTGTCTGTAATAACGTAACATTACGACTATCTTATGCAATAATAGCATGCGCAAGGCGCGCTGTAAAGACATTCGCCGTGTATACATAAAAAAATAAGGTCTGCACGGCCCGGGCGGCCTAGCCGCTTCCATAAAAAAGGGATTCCCTTATCGGAAATCCCTGCACGTGCAAAAAATGATGAGTAATCAGTAAGCCGAGTTTTGTTCTGTCCGGAGACAGCGACAATCATCTATCTAGACATACCGTTGCCGGCATGTTCAAGCGACACAACCCGGAAGATCAGCGGGCCGCCTCATCCCTTCCCTATTCGGTCTTGCTCCAGATGGGGTTTACCTAGCCAGCACATTACTGTACTGCTGGTGCGCTCTTACCGCACCGTTCCACCCTTACCGCTTGCGCGGCGGTACACATTTCTGTGGCACTATCCCTAAAGTCACCTTCGCCGGACGTTATCCGGCATCCTGCCCTATGGAGCTCGGACTTTCCTCTGACCTATGGCCAGCGATTGTCATTCATACTCATCTTTTCTAGAATACTATAAATCAGAGATGCCGTCAAGAAAAACTTTTCAGCCTTTATGAGCGGCCTGGGCGATAACCTGACGGATATGCGCTACGGCAGCGGCAATGTCCGGCTGGGAAACGATGGCACTGATCATGGCAAAGGAACGGAAGCCTTCCTTATACAGTTCGGGAATCGTTTCGGGACCGACGCCGCCAATGCAGGTCAATGGCATTTGCGTCTGGGCTGTAGCGTAGCCAATGGCTTCGGCCGTGACCAGGTCGTGTGTGTCCTTCTTCGATTCTGTCGGATGCATAGGGCCAAAGCCGACATAATCGGCGCCGTCCCTGATGGCTCCCTGAATATCGGCAATGGTATTGGTGGAAACGCCAATGAACATGTCCGGCCCTGCTAAGCGGCGCACAAAGGTGCACGGCGCATCGTCCTGGCCGACGTGAATACCGGCAGCGCCACAGGCAATAGCCAGATCGGCTGAATCGTTCATGATGAAGACAGCACCGGCAGCGCGGCACAGGTCGGCAATGACCTTGGCCTCGGCGTATTTTTCGCGCCACGATTTATGTTTTTCCCGGTACTGAATGATTTTGACGCCTGCCGCCAGGACCTGCCGTGCCGTTTCTACGTTGTCTCTTCCTAAGGACAGAGCTTCCCCCAAAATAGCGTATACCGGTTCATTTTTGAAAATTTCTACACATTCTTCTCTTGTCATGTGATGTTCTCCTCTTTCCTTCTAGCAATGGCCAAACATATCCTTACTCGTCGGATCTACCTGGAAGCAGACCTGCCAGTCCCGTTCCTTCGCTGCCGCCTGGAGGCGCTGGGCCAGGACGGGAATAGAAATGATTTCCGTGCCATAGTGGCCGCCGTCGGCAATAACCATGCCTCGTTTTACGGCATCCTGGGCTTCGTGGTATTTTACGTCACCCGTAAGATAGAGCTGGGCACCGGCTGCTGCCGCATCGGCAATAAAGGACGCACCGGCACCGCCGCAGAGGGCGACTTCTTTGACAACAAGGTCTTCATTGCCGGCATAGGTCAGGATCTGCAGATTTAAGGCCCGTTTGATCTTGCGCAGGACATTGCGCGCCGTTTCCGGCTGGGGCAGCGTACCGATACGGCCGCAATAGTAGGCCGTTCCCTCATTGGCTACAGGATAGATGTCAAAAGCCGGTTCTTCGTAAGGATGGGCCATTTTCATGGCCGACAAGAGCAAATTCAAGCGGCTCGCCGGGATGATCGTTTCAATGCGTACTTCCGGCGTTTTTTCGAGTTCGCCTACAGTACCGATGAAGGGATGGGTACCGGCGTGTGGTTTGAACTGCCCTTCGCCGGCGACGCTGAACATGCAGTGGCTATAGCCTCCGATAAAGCCGGCACCGGCATCGCCCATAGCTGTCCGTACTGCTTCAGCATAATCTGCCGGCACGTAGACGGCAAACTTATAGAGCTGCTCCGTATGGACCGGCACAAGGCCACGAATATTCGTCAAGCCGATAGTTTCAGCCAAAATATCGTTTACGCCGCGGGCGGCGCTGTCCCAGTTCGTATGAGCACTGTAGACGGCAATATTATGACTCAGAAGCTTTTGGAAAAGCTGGCCGTCATAACGGTCTGTACGCAGGTTGGCCAGCTTAGAGAAAATAACCGGGTGGTGGCTGATGATCAGGTCGTAGCCTTTTTCAGCAGCAAAGGCGGCCGTTTCCTTGGTTACGTCCAAGGTCACCAGGGCACGGCGGATTTCCTGCTTCGGGCTGCCTACGAGAAGGCCCGGGTTATCCCATTTTTCTGCCAAATAGGGCGGCGCGAAGGATTCCATGACCTTGATTATTTTGCTGAGTTGTATTGACATAGGAGTTCCTCCAATTCGTTGATGTGCCGGTCCAGCAGGGCCAGGCGCTGGCTTTGGTCTTTCTGGCTACGCAAGAGGCCTGCGCGGACGCGTTCGTCCTTTTGCCGCAGCTCGGCAATGAGGCGAGGTACGAGTTCGTCGTGACGGGCCCAGTTACACGGGCCGATTTCACAGAGCCAGCGCGGCGGTACGTCGGCACGGCCAGGACGGGCCAGTATGATTTCGTAAAGGCGGCCGTCTTCTTCGACGAGCCGTTCGTCTTCAATATGCCAGGCCATATCGTAAATGTGGCGGCGCAGGACGGGCACGTCGCTCTGCGGCTGGAAGATGAGAAATTCCAGTTTTTCTACGACGCCAGGCGACTGGCGCAGGAGGTTTTGAATAAGCGGACCGCCCATGCCACAAAAGAGGGCACCTGTTACTTCGCCAGGCTGCAGCGTTTCAAGACCGCTGCCAAGGCGGCATTCGATTTTTGCTGTCAGGCCCGCCCGGCGTACGTGTTCTTTCGCCGCCGTCAAGGGGCCGGGCACGACGTCTGAAGCAATAGCTTTAGGACAGCGGCCGCTCTCACAGAGGGCAATGGGTATATAG
This sequence comes from Caecibacter sp. AF58-12pH5A, assembly GCF_027681725.1. Classification (NCBI taxonomy): domain Bacteria; kingdom Bacillati; phylum Bacillota; class Negativicutes; order Veillonellales; family Veillonellaceae; genus Caecibacter; species Caecibacter sp. AF58-12pH5A. Next base: position 47,819 of record NZ_JAQDBC010000001.1, read on the forward strand.
CCGTGATCTGTACCGATATCGGCAATGACGGCGCCAGGCGGCACCAGTTCTGCTACGGCAGACAGGCGTTTGGTTAAATTGATCAATCTAGGCACATCCTTGTATGATATAGTCTTTGTTTCTTTCTACAGGAACCATTCGTTTTCCTGCCGGGCCTTACAGTGTGCTTCCAAATAGGCCACGTGGGAAAGGAAATCGGCGTCGTCAAAATATTTGGCCCCATGGGGACAGATGTGGACGCAGGCCTGGCATTTAATGCATGTTCCCGGTACGTTCAGGGGATTACGTCTGTCAATGGCACCCATAGGACAGGCTGTAACGCACAGGCCGCAACGGTCGCATTGATCTTCCTCTGTGAGTGGCTTGGCTTTGAGGAAATGAGCCGGCGTACCGTCGGCCTTTAAGGGCGTGTAGTACGGCCCTACTGGTTCGTCGCCACGAATGACCGGGCGCGGACAGACAGCGGCACTGCGTACAGATTTGATTTTCACGGCCATTTGCCGGGCCATTTCGACGAGCTGTTCCTGGTCGGTCCCATCAGGCCGGTTGGGCATAATGCGCTTGGAAAAGACATGACCACAGGCACAGGCCGCAGCGGCAGTAACGCAAAAGCCATCGTCTTCGAGGACGTCGCGCAGCTCTGTAAGGGAGCTGTCGAAGTTGCGGTTGCCAAAGGTCACAACGGCTACAGCCGGTGTCTGGTCGCCGCGAAAACAAGCCTTCAGGTCCGGCAAGAGCTTATTCGGTACGCGTCCGGCGTAGGTCGGTACGGCCAAAAGAACGACGTCGGCCGGGGTGAAGCTCATCGTCCCCCGCCGTTTAGCCGGCTTGGTCATATCCAGGCTGAACGCCGGTACGCCCAGCCGTTCTGCTAAGGCATAGCCTAAGGTTTCAGCCACGCGGCGCGTATGCCCAACGGGACTGAAATATATGATATACACGTTATCTACTTGCATGATCCGGTCACCTGCCTTCTTTTCAGTTCTGTTACAATTTTAGCACATTCCGTGACAGAAGTGGCAAACTTCCCTATAATATACTATATAATATACTATATAAGGTATAAAAACATTACTACTTTTTTCGATAGAAGGAGGCGCACTCCTATGCATGTACGCAAGACATTACTCGCCCCGCTCGTAGCAGCCCTGCTCTGCACGGCCAGCCTGTCCCTGGCGGCAGACACAGCACCGGCAGCAGCTCCGGCTAAGACGACGCAGACAACAGCGCAAAAAAACGCTGTCAGCCAGGCGCAGAATGAGAAGGTCGTCGATCCGTTAACGGGCCGCGACACGTCGCTCTTGAAGAAATTTTATCTCCTCGACGGCGGCACGTACGACAAGACGACAGGCCTCATCAATAATCTGAACCCGGCCCTGACAGGCCTCAACGCCAAGCAGGATCCGTATTATCTGCGCGTCAGCAAGGATCTGACCGATAAATACTTCCGCCAGGTCCGGGCCTACAGCACAAAAACGCACGAGCTCCTAGGCGATTACTACGTCGCAAAAGACCAAAGTTCGGTCTGGCGTCTCGACGGCAAGGACCCCGGCATGATCTACGGCAGTGCCGAAAATCTCGTCAAAAAGAGCAAACTCATCGTTTATCCGCGCTACTTGGTTCTCGGTTCCCAAGGCCTGGTGCGCATGGATATTCCCGGCAACGTCCCCTATGAAATAGACGCCAAAAGTCTCAATGAAAATATTGCCCGCGTGCAGGACAACGGCGTCATTGAACCGCTGACGACGGGCAAGGCCAATATTCTCGTCGATTACGTCATTGGCGATCAGAAGGGCTCAGCCGTACAGGAAATTTCCGTCATTACCCAGCAGGATATGGAACGCTTGCGGGCTAACGTCTATATGAACGAGGTGTACTGGAACACGATCTGGCGCTATGACCCCTGGCCCTACGGCTGGGGCTTCAGGCCTTACTATCATCACCCGGCACCGCCACCACCGCCGCGTCATCACCCCATGGGGCCACCGCCGCCACGGCGCTGACAAAACAAAAACCGTCTCCACAAGGAGGCGGTTTTTTCGTTAGTGCCCGGTTTTATAGGCAGCGGCAAGCTCTTCGATATGCGCTACTATGCCGGCTGTGAGGCGGCGGCCGCTGCGCACGGCATGAAAGCCGTATGGCTTTAACCGTTCCAGTGTGAGGAGATCATCCGGATAGGCTTCGACCTTGGCGATGGTCATCATCCGCTTAGCCTTGAGACCTGCTTCCGGTGCCAGGTCGACGGCGACGGCGCGGCACTTATAAAGAATAGCCGAGTCCGGTGCGGCACTGTAGAGATAGACCGTTTCGCCTTTGCGGACCGTACCGGTCTGTTTCCACGTAATCCACGGATTTTCTTCAAGGCCCTTGCGAAAGTCGTAGTATTTGGGATTGGCCGGAATGATCCAGGATGTACCGCGCCAGTCCTTGCCCCCGGCCAGGCTGTAGCTTTCCTGAAGGAGCGCCTGCCAGGCCGCATCAGGCAGGTCACTGTCGATGAGGATACTGAGCCAGTGCTTTTTGTTCATATGGTAGGCCGGGAAATAATGACGTCCGTCAGGCAAAGAGGCTACCTTTTCCGGTGCTGCCTTGACGTTGAGGACCGTAACCGTATCTGTCCCCGCCAAGCCTAACACCTTGGCGGGCACAGGCATGACCAGACCGTACCACTTATTTTCCGGTGTTTTTAAGGTACAAAAGCCGGGATACTTCTCCCAGGGCTGCTCCGTTTCTGTACCATACTGCGTTCGGGCGTACGCCACGATGCGGGACGTCCCGCCGGCCTGGACGGTGCATTCGTCTTGCAGGCGCCGGACGACGGCCTTTGCCGCTTCACGTACGGCGGCGGCAAAGGCACCCGTATCGTTAGGCGTTTCAAAAGGCAAGTAATTTTCACCCATATCGGGATCGTACACGTGCAGCGTGAGTGTATTCTCTGTGAGGGTTACGTGAAGTTCGACGCCCAGATCGCCTAAGGGCGCCGCATAGGTCCAGACGCCGTGGTCTGCCTGGAAGCCAAAAGCAGTCAGTTTTTCCGGCACGAAATGGCAACGCGCTAAAAGATAGGATACATCCATGGAATTCCTCCTTTCGTCTTTGTCTGGTCCGGCACGCCACTTCAAAAGGCGTTTCGTTCCTCCTCTACGCCTGGCTTTGCCGGTACTTTCTTTCCTGGGAAAGGAGCGAGCGCAAATGCTTTAAGTACCAGAAATAGAGGACGATGAGGAGGGCTGCTGTAACAATCCAGCTTACGGGATAGCAGACCATGATGTTCGTAAAGGTCGGGTTGCCCGGAAAGATTGTCCAAATCCAGGTCAGGCGGACGCCGCAAATGCCGACCAGGGCCAGGATAGCCGGCGGCAGGGAAAAGCCGTAGCCCCGCAGGACGCCGGAAATGATTTCTATGAGAATATTGGTAAACTGCATGTACGTAACGTAGAAAAGGCGCGTATTGCCCATGGCGATGACTTCCGGGTCTTTGCTGAAAAAGCCGAGCATAGGCGTGGCAAAGATGTAGATGACAATGACTAAGAGGCCCATATAAAAAATGTTGAGGCCAATGCACTCCCAAAGGATGCGGCGGCAGCGGGCAAAGTTGCGGGCACCGAAGTTCTGGCTCGTAAAGGTCGTCGCTGCCTGGCCGAAGGAATTAATAATGCAGTAGACGTTGATTTCGATCGTATAGGCCGCAGCCGACGCTGCCATGGCATCGGCACCGAGGCCGTTAATGGCGTATTGGATGATGACGTTAGAAATGCAAAAGACCATGCCCTGCAGGCCAGCCGGCAGGCCAATGCGCACGATAGGCGACACGTAGGCACGGCGGATATGGAGAGCCTTGGGATCGAGATGAAGGACACCTGTATCACGGCGCAAGAAGACGTAGAGAATACCGGCGCAGACGACATTGGCCAGGACCGTGGCAATGGCGACACCAGCGACACCGCCAGCAAAGACGAGGGTAAAGACCAGGTTGAGGATAATATTGACAGCACTGGCCACAGCCAAAGCCATGAGCGGCGTCCGCGTATCGCCGCGGCTGCGGATAATGGCCGCTTCGAAGTTGTAGAGACTCATAATGGGCAGGCCAATGAGATAGATACGCAAATACTCCTCAGCCGGACCGATGACGTTTTCCGGCACACTGAGAAAAGCCAGCATAGGCCCCGTCGTGATTTCTCCAATAAGGGCCAGGGCTACGCCGACGACGAGAGCCATAGGCAGGGCTGTGTGCAAGGCTTCGCTGGCCTTATCCGGACGACGTGCCCCCAAGAGCTGGGCAATGACCACGTTGGCCCCTAAGGAAAGGCCCAAAAAGAGCGTCACAAAAAGGGAAATAATGGGTGTATTATTGCCTACGGCAGCCATAGCTTCCTTACTGACGAACTGGCCCAGGACGGCGACGTCGGCCGTATTAAAGAGCTGCTGCAAGACCCCCGTCAAAGCCAGGGGCAAGGCAAAAAGCGTCAATTTATCCCATAAGGACCCATGCAGCATATCGAGCTGCCGCTGTTTGTGTTGTACCCGTTTCTCTCGTTGGATTTCGTCCATGATCTCTCCTCTTCTGCCAGTGGCACACATATTAAAATAATTAAGGATAGGCCTTATTATAGCACAGTGTACGGCAAAGAAAAGAGGCAACGGCCGCGTATATGTGCTACACTTTTTCTATAAGCAAAGACATACAAAAAGCCGCAGCGAGGAACCTTCCCTTCACTGCGGCTTTCATCTGCCATTGATCATCTTTTCTTTACCCCATAGCAGGCAGGCTGCTATACAAACTGAGACAAATACCGACGGGCAAGCCCTTGCGGGGACCACGGCGGTGATCGTTGTCATCCTTGTCTTTCTGTGCTTTTTTCCAAGCCGCATAGGTCCGGCTCAGTACCTTTTCCATTCCCATAATATACATAGCAAGCTCTCTCCTCTACCTAAAAACACAGGTGCCGCCAGCCCCTCATGGTACGTGTTGCTGCTGGCGTTTCCCTTATCTTTCACCTCGTAACGAGATTAATTATAAGATATATGAGGGCTTAAATCTAATATCGTTTACGAAAGGGGCAGTGCCTGGCCGGTTCCGTAGAATCGCGCTTTTTCTACCCTTCCCGGAAGAATCCTAAAGGGTGGAAAAACGTTGTACTTGAAATTTACAACATGCAGGCAGTACATAGTTAAGGGAGAGATTTTTTTCACGTAGAACAGAAATGCATGCATTTCAAAAAGTAATGTGGCGCAGTCCCCCACCGGTCCTGCGCCGCCTTACTTATGCCAAGTGATATTTTGCTTCGAGCTTGTCCAGGAGGGCCAAAGACTGGGCCGTAAAGGAGGCACTGTCTTCGGTTTCCAGGTCCCGTACAGCCGCGTCAATCTTTTCCTTTACGTCAGCCGGGAGTTCCCGTTCTGCCATAGGATAGACGACGTTATTTTCTTTTTCTACATGGACCTGCAAGCGGTTTACGTAGCCCATAGCTTCCGTCAGAATCTGCAGCTTGTATTCGGTCTGCGGATCTTCAGCGTAAAGCTTGAGTGCTTCGTTGAGGGAGCGGATATGGGCCCGGCCCAAGTCGTGTTCGACGAGCATGCCGTGGGTAATGATCGTGTTAGCCAGAGGACCGAGCTTATCGATCATTTCCGGGAACAGGACCTGTTCTTCCCGCTGGTGGTGATGGGCATCGGCGTAGTTGCGGACGAAATCGACGATATCGGCAAATTCTGCCTGGTCTACGTCAGCCCCTTCGAGGATGGAACAGCACGCCGCTTTAATGATGCGGAGCATGCGGGAAATATTTCTGTGCTGTTCAACCATGACATCTATGCTATACATGTTTTTTCTTCCTTTCCTTATGCGGCTTTACGGGAAATGACGAAAGCACCGTCTGCTTCCTGCGTAAAGGCAAAGTCCGTACCAGCCAGGAGGCCTTTGATCATGGCCTGGCGCAGGGCATAGTAGTAAGCGCCGTTTTCACCCCAGAAGGAGCTGTGAATATCCATGGCCTGCTGCCAGACAAAGCGTTCGTCTGTGCTGTCGACGACCTGGTTGACCATATCGCAGGGCATACCGTCCAACAAGAGATCATCGAGCTGATGGTATACAGCCGGGGCCGTTTCCCCACTGACGCCCTGGTTCTTGCCAAAATCGTAAGCAGCCTGTTTCAGTTTTTCTAAACGTTCCGCATGGCCTTCGACCATGGCGTTGACGAAGGCGGCATAGCGGCCTTCTGCATCGTGAATGCGGGCCTGGAGCCAGCCGTGAATGTTGGCTTCGTCAATCACTTCTTCCAGTTCCCGGCGGTCCTTCGTGCAGTATTTATCAGCCAAGTCTTCTGCAGACCAGTTGTGTACGCGGGCGTACGCCACGAGTTCATCAATCAGGGCTTCCTGAAACTGGATTTTTTTGTACAGCCAAAAATGAATCGGTCCCAAAAATGCGCTCATCTTCGTCTCCTCCTTACTGCTTGCCAGCCTGAATGGCAACGTTAACAGCCATGGCTACCTGCTGCGGATCGAGGCCGTGGACACGGCACGCATTTTCCAGGCTTTCAGCCTGCGACGACGGGCAGCCCAGGCAATGCATGCCCTGTGCAATCAGTGTATCAGCTACTTCCGGGTGCTGGCGGAGAATGTCGCCCATGAGCATATCCTGTGTAACTTTTTCATTAGCAGCAAATTTGTTTAATACGTTTTTCAGTGTCATCGTGTGTGCCTCCTATATAATGGAAATTGTATATTCAGTAGTAATGGGTATTTCTTTTCTCTTTCTGAACACAGTATAGCATGGATAAGGCCACCTTTTCCGTTGTAATCACAACACCTGACAAAATTTCTCAAAAAAAATTCCTCCCCTGCCAAAGACAGGAGAGGAACGGAAAAACTTATTCTTTGATAGCTGCTGTTTCTGCTGCTTCTGTACCGAGGCCCGGACGATGCTTGTCCGTACCGCCCCACCACCAGCCGCAGGCTTTGCAAACGACAAAGCAGGCAATGGTGAGCGCCAGGTAGAGGCCGCAGAAGAGCCAGTGCTGGCCTTGCATGAGCATAATCGGCCCGAAGGACCAGGCGAACATTTCAAAAGGCGTATTGAGAGAGCCTACAATAGCCGTATCGTTCAGGGTCTTGGACTTGTTGGCCGGATCGACAATACGCAGAAGTACGAAGCCGATGGCAAAGACACCTGTAGAATAGCCATAGACGAAGAGGGACCGTTCGAACCAGCTTTCGTTGTTCATCTGCGGACCAACGATCCAGAGCATGTACGTAACGATAATCATGCCGACGATGAGCAGCATGAGCAGCGGAATGGCGTATTCTACGACGACGTCAAGCTTGATCGAGGCAATGCCGAAGAAGACGAGGTAATCCGTTGCCGTACCGGAAATACGGCTGATGACGCGGTTGTCAATGTAGTCGTACGCCGGTGTGCGCTTCAAAATGAGGAACAAGGCGATCCCCAAGAGGAAGGCAAAGAGGTAGCTCGGCAGGTCGAGGCCTGTCTTTTTATAGACGAAGTCCATAATAAACCAGCCGGCACCGGAGCACGTCAGAAGCAGGGCGAAGTGGAAGGCCAGCGTATCCAAGGTCGTCGAGGAGATAGTTTCATCACCCATGGACTGACGGTGGTTCTTCGGAATAAGGCCGGTCCGCAAATCGCCGGAAATGTAGGAGAAATCCTTAATGTACGCCGTGTAGCCTTTGCGGGCAGCAATCTTGGTATAGATGAGGCCGCCGAAAATACCCGCTAAAAGGCCGACAGTAGCACAGGTCATACCAATGTCCTTGGCATCTTCAAAGCCCATTTCTGCCAAGGCCGAGCCGACAGCAGCTGCCGTGCCGTGACCGCCGGAAAAGCCCGACGCCAAAAGGAGGCCGAAGGAATAGTTAATATCCGGGAAGAGCTGGGAAATGACGACGATGGAGAAAATGACGGGCAGGCTGAACTGAATGGCCTGGGCCAGCGTCTTATAGCAGAAGTACGAACCGAGACGGGCTACTTCCTTTTTCATATCGTTCTTGCGGATGGAAAAGCCCTGCAGGCCAATGGCAGCAAAGATCAGGATGATCAGCGTGCCGGGATAGCTGCCCAGACCCTTGGAAAAAGGCAAAAGATCCGTATACCGGACGGCCAATGCCAAGAGGCCGGCAACCATGGCCGACGGCATGAAGAATTTCTGAATAAAGCTTACTTTACTGCGCAGGAGTTGTCCAATGAGGATAAATACGGAGGCAATAAAGAAGTCGATGAGAAAATTAGTAACGGTCACAGCGGTGTCCCCCTTTGTCAGAGTGTGCGTTGCTCAATAATTATAATTTGATGAAGTTCGTCGATTTGGAAGTCGTAGCAGCTGGTGCCGGGTCGATAGCCTGGTCCTTGATGCCCAAGATGACTTCCGGCTGGATCCACGGTTTATCCTGGATGGCGCTCGTTTCTTCGTGCGTCAGGTAACCCTTGTAGGTAACCATGGCACGGCGCAGGAAGCCGTCTTTAGCGCAAGCCTGGGCAACACCGTTGTTGATGATGCTCACAAAGTGCGGCAATACGGAAGCAGCATAGGCCTGGGATGTAGACTGGCCGCAGGCAGCAGGAATGTTGCTGACGCAGTAGTGAACGACGCCTTCTTCGATGTACGTCGGGTTGGAATGGGTCGTTTCGTGGAACGTTTCGATAGCGCCGTAGTCATTGCTGATATCGACGATAACCGAGCCTTTTTCCATGGAAGCAACCATAGAGCGGTCGATCATGTATTCTGTTGCATTCTTCGGCCAGCGGACGCAGTTATAGACAACGTCTACCGTAGGGAGAATTTTTGTCAGGTTGTAGTGGTTGGAAATCATCGTATCGATGGATTCGTGGAACTGCTGGCCCAGGCTGCGCAGGACGCCGATATTGATATCCATGACGGTGACGCGGGCACCGAGCTGCTGCAACACGCCGACACAGGCACGGCCAACCGTACCGGCACCGATGACCAGGGCGTGAATGCCGGGAGCACCACCGAAGCCGTTGACGAATTTGCCTTTACCGCCATTGCAGGACATGAGGCTTGTAAGGCCCATCATAGCGCCGATCTTACCGGCAGCTTCGCAGTTCGGCGAACCGTAGCGGTGCGAATCTTCTGCGGCAAAAGAAATGGCCTTGTGCTGCAAGAGGGCATCGACTTCTGCCGGATGGGCAGCGGGATGGATGCACGTGAAGATGATCTGGTTTTCCCGGATGAGAGGGAATTCCCGTTCTTCCAATTCTTTTACTTTGGCGACGAAATCGCAGGTTGCGTAAATATCTTCCATCGTATCTGCCAGCTTGGCGCCGGCAGCCACGTAGGCTTCATCAGCAAAGCCGGCCCCTTCGCCGGCGCCTTTTTGTACCAGCACGTCACTGCCTGTACGGGCAATCATAGCTACTTCTGCTGGTGTGGCGATGACACGGTATTCATCGGCTTTAATATCTTTTAAAATACCAAATTTCATGAATAATTCCTCCTCGAACAACTAAGGTGTATATAAAGAAAATATATAATGTCCTGTACAATTATAGTGGACATTTACAGTACTTGTCAATACAAAAGGCCTTATGTATAGTGTATACAAACATGTTCACTATACACAAAGCCTTTGATTCTTTATGCAAAATGCGATAATTCGTTTTATCGATTGCCCGGGCACTCCCCTATTTGGTCAGGCCGTAGGGCCAGTTGATGACACCACCGAAATTTTCTACGTCGGTGTAGCCCAAGTCACGCAGTTTCTTCTTCGCCTGTTCGGCACGCATGCCGGAATGGCAATAAATGAGATACTTTTGCGTTTTATCCGGCAAGGCCGCAGCAGCTGTTTCTGCCGTAATCTTTTCGTTTTCCAGCCAAATAGCGCCGGCAATATGCCCTTCCGTGTACTCGCCGGCGTGGCGTACGTCGACGGCAATGGCTTTACCTGCATCGAGCAGGGCTTTTGCTTCCTTCGTATCAAATAATTTCAAACTGCTCATCTCCTAAATAAATGTCGGTTCATAAATCACTTCGTTGGCCAAGGCCCGGAAGGCCGGCATGTAGGCCGTGCGGATCCGTTCGATGAGGGCCGGCCAGCGCGTGTCTTCGTTGCTCCTGTCATCCCGTTCGCGCATCATTTCCAGCCACAGGCTGTCATCCATAAAGGCATATTCATCGTAGGCCTCCATAATGATTTCCCGCGGTCCCGACGAGAAGAAAGCACCGCTATCGTGATGATCCAGAAGCTGGGAGAGCAAGGCCAGGGCCAGGTCAAACTGGACTTCAAACAAGTGGATCGTACCGTGTATGGCCAAGGGCGCAGGCTCTTCCGTCCCCAAGGCGGCTGTAAGGAGCTGTAACTGCTTTAGGTATCGTTCTTTTAATTCAGGCATAGTCGTATCCCTCCTTTTTTCCTAAGTATACCACAACTGTCCATATTTCACCATGTTTTTCTGTGTTTTTTTATTTCCTATATACTAGCAACTTAAAGGTTTTACTGAAACGTTTACTTTAATTTTTTAATATTTTTCAATAAATTTCCTTGACAGGCCCTGCCTGACATGCTATCATTGCCACATCAAACGTCACACAAACGCGATGAAGCAAACTAGTAGGTCTGACGAAATGTTGCAGAGAGCTGTCGGTCGGTGCGAGACAGTACAGGAAGCAGAGTGAACTCATTGCCGAGCGGCAGGGCTGAAGCAAGTAGGCCTTCCCGGGAACTCCCGTTACAGAGCATGGATATCGCCACCAGGCCGTATCCGAGAGAGCGCCTGCACGGCAGGTGAATAAGAGTGGTACCGCGGAAGGAATATACGCCTTTCGTCTCTTACGTATAAACGCAGAGAGACGAAAGGCGTTTTCGATTCTCTCTGAAAGTTCTATTCGTATCCTAAGGGGGAATCTAGTATGCCATCTGCATCTGCTGTAAAAACAGCTTCATTGAGTCTTTGCTTTTCCGTCGGTGCCGTCCTGTTCAGCTCCCACGCTGGCGGCGGCTTTGCCACTGGTAACCAAGCCAACGTCTACTTTATCAGCCTGGGCTGGCTTGGGCCTATTACGGCCATCGTCACCATGCTGCTCCTGACGCTGACCATCAAGGAAGCCATGAACATGTACAATTCTCGTCATTTAACGAGCTACAAGCAATTATTCATGAATTTGTACAGTCCCTTTAAAGCCGTAGAAGTCCTCTTTGAAGTTTTCTTCTATATCATGGTTCTCATGGCCGTCTCGGCAGCTATTTCCGGTGCCGCTTCGGCCCTGGCTGACCAGCTGGCCATCAATTACTACATTGGTGTCGTCATCGTCGGCGCCATCGTCTTTGCCCTGACCATTTTCGGTGCCGACCTGGTCCGCAAGGCTACGACCTACATGGGCATTGGCATCTTGGTCACATCCATCCTCATCTTCACCATCGGTATCTTCATGACCGGCGACGTAGCCGGTACGACGACCGTCACGGCCGCCATGGAAAATGACTTCATGGCCAATGGCTTTGCCAAATTGCCCCAGGCAATCCTCTACGCTGTAACCTACGCCGGCTTCCAGTGCGTCGTCATTCCGACCATGATCATCGTAGGCACGCCCTTGGTAACGCGTAAAAATTGTGCTACGTCCATGTGGTTCTCTTTTGCCATGAACGCCGTAGCCCTGACCTTATCGGTCTGCATGCTCTTGGGCTGGACCGGCGTCTACGGTAAATCACCCTTGCCGACCCTGACGAGCTGCCAAGCCATGGGTATGCCCTGGCTGACCGTTGTCTACAGCATTTGCCTGCTCCTCTGCCTCGTTTCGACAGGCGTTACGACAGTCTTTGGCTTCACAGCCCGTTTTTCTGAAGTACAGCCTTTGAAGAAAATCTCCCGCAGCAGTGTCATCCGCTCGGCTATCGTAACCTTCTTCATCATTCTCCTCTCTATGACCGTTTCCTTAGCCGGCCTGACGAACATCATCAAATATGGCTACGGCTACTGTGGCTACTTGGCCATTGCCATCATCATCGTTCCCTTCCTGACCGTTGGCTGGTACAAAAACAAACGCTACGCTACGGACGCAGCCTACAAGGCCCGTATCGATCAGATGAATGCCCAGCCTGAAAGCACCGAAGAATATGCACCGGTCGCTGAAACGATGAAAGAAACGATCTGATTTCGTTCCCCAGTCTCCCTGTTTCCTTACGGCCTAAGCTGTAAGGAAGCAGGGATTTTTTTCTTTATATAATACATATATATAGCTTCTTTAAAACAAACAAAAACGACCGGATCCCTGGGAGTATATCACTCCGCAGGTCTGGTCGTCTGTATAAAGGGGGAAAGACTACGCTTTCCACTACTTCTTAGGTTTCGGTGCGCAGCCGCCCGAGCAGCCGCTGCAACCGCCGCCACTGCTGCCGCAGCAGCTGGCCGTGCCCTTGAAGAGGCCGCGTACGTGCCGGCCAATATAAAACGCCGCAATCAATACGACAATGCCTACGATGATAGTAGTAATATCCATAATCTTCACGACCTTTCGCGGTGATGTAGAAGTGTCTCTTCTACACCTTCAGTATAATACAATTTACAGAGAAAAGCCAATAACCTGAAGGGCTACTGGCTTTCCTACTGTTATATTGTTACGCACCAAGTCCGGCGAGGAGAGCCAGATGGTACACAGCAAAGGCAAATACATAGGCCAGGCAAACACCAAGACCCATAGAGAAGAACATCCATTTCCAGGAGTTCGTTTCACGCTTGATAACAGCCAGGGATGCTACACAAGGCATGTAGAGCAAGCTGAATACCATGAGCGACAGGGCTACGGCCGGGTTAAAGTTTTCGTCGTTAGCCAGGTAGGTAACGAGGCTGGCTTCGTGCGTGTCATCGGCTTCTACGCTGTAAATCGTAGCCAGTGTGGAAACCATGACTTCCTTAGCAGCCGTGCAGGCTACGAGGCCAACACCGATCTTCCAATCATAGCCAAGCGGTGCAATGACCGGTTCGACGAAGTGGCCGAGGCGGGCAGCATAGCTCTGGGACAGTTTTTCCGAATTCTGCTGGTCATCGAGAGCAGCCGTCGCGTCGTCTGCTTTGACTTTCGCATCAAAGAGCGGCAGAGCCTGGGCATAGAGCGTCGGGTTCGAAGCCTGGAGATCAGCAAAAGCTTCAGGATATTCCGGCTTTTCTTCAAGAGCCTGAGCCTGAGCAACATCGGATACATCCTGTTCTTCTGCGTCAGCTTCTTCGGCTGCTGCATCGGCTGTAGTGATCATCGATTCGTACATGTTGTTCAGTGCTTCGTCATCTTCAAGGCTCTGGATACCATAGGACTGCAGGATAGCAGCCTGTTCGGTTTCCATCGTTGCCGTTACCTGTTCTTTGGCAGCGTCGAAGTCCTGGGAATATTCAACGTCCATCGGGTAGGCTGTAAGGAACCAAACGAGGATGGATGCGCCGAGAATGATCGTACCGGCTTTTTTCAGATAGAGGACGGTACGTTCCCACATGTGCATGAGCACGCCTTTGACCGTCGGAATATGATAGGGAGGTAATTCCATAACGAACGGTTCCGTTTCGCCTTTGAAAGCCGTCTTACGCAAAACGATAGTGACGCCAATGGAAACGAGAATACCGAGAATGTAGACGGCAGTAAGAACCGTACCGCCGTAGCCTGTAGCGCCAAAGAAAGCGGCGATGAACAGGGTGTAGACCGGCAAACGGGCACCGCAGCTCATGAAGGGGCACGCCAGGATGGTGACCATGCGGTCTTTTTCGTTATCCAGCGTACGGGCAGCCATGATGCCAGGCACGTTGCAGCCAAAGCCAAGGATCATGGGGATGAAGGATTTGCCGTGCAAACCGCAAGCCCGCATGACGCGGTCGATTAGGAAGGCTGCACGAGCCATATACCCCGTGTCTTCAATAAGGCTGATAAAGAAATACAAGATAATGATGAGCGGTACGAAGCTCAGTACGGAGCCAACGCCGCCGATAACGCCATCGACTACGAGGGAACGGAGCTGGTCATTGGTAATGACCGAACCGAGATAATCGCCGAGCATGCTAAAGCCCTGATCGAGCCAATCCTGCGGGTAAGCGCCCAAGTCGATAACAGATGTAAACATGAGCCACATGAGACCCAGGAAAATAGGAATCCCGAGTACGCGGTGCGTGAGCACGCGGTCGATTTTATCCGATAAGGTATCGCTGCTGCCTGTGCTGACGATGGATTCGTTGTACGCTTCAACAGCAAAACGGTGGCGGTATTCGGCAAAGCAGAATTCCAGGTCCACCTTGTTCTTTAAGGAATCGCGCAGCGTCTGGGCCATCGCCAAGATTGGTTCAGTACCTTCAATAACACGCACCTTGTTAAGCACATCCGGGTCGTTTTCCAGTAACTTGACTGCCAGCCAGCGTACAGGGTACTGGATACTGCCGTTCTTTTGAATCATATCGACGAGGCTGCGGATAGCCGGTTCGAGCTGCGGGCCATAATCGACTTCGGCGTTTTCAATGACGTCGCCTTTTTTGGCCACTTCCATGACTGCCCGCAGGAGCTCTGTCGTACCGACGTTCTTACTGCCTACGAGCGGAACTACTGTAGCGCCCAGCTTTTTACCAAGCTTTTCCAGATCGATTTTGGCACCCATGCGTTCAGCAATGTCCATCATATTGAGGCCGATAACTACAGGCCGGCCTAATTCGACGATCTGGGCAGCTAAATACAAATTACGTTCCAAGTTCGAAGCGTCCAAGACATTAACGATAATATCAGGTTTCTCATTTATAATAACATTTCTTGCGACTACTTCGTCGAGGGAACGGGCTGTCAAGCTGTATGTGCCCGGTAAATCGACAAATAAGAGGCTGTTGTTTTCGTACGTGCAGCGCCCTTCTTTTTTTTCTACAGTAACGCCGGGATAGTTGCCGACGTGCTGTTTTGCACCTGTAATATTATTGAATATCGTCGTCTTGCCGCAGTTCGGATTGCCTGCTAAGGCAATTTTAATCGTTGCTGCATTATCCATGACTACTGTCTGCCTCCTTCTACAGCTACGCTAATCATAGCTGCTTCATTCTTCCGTAACGCCAGTTCCGTCCCTTTGACTTTGATTTCAACAGGATCGCCCAAGGGCGCTACCTTTACAACAGTAATATGGGTTCCTTTGACGACGCCCATATCTACGAGACGATGCTGCACATTGCCGTGACCGGCCAGGGCTTCTACGACGCCGCTGGACCCTACTTTCATATCCGCCAATTTTACTACGCTCATCTCTTCGACACCTCCTCTGTTTGTTTCCCTTTGCTGTTTCATGCTACCAACCCAAACTGCCAGGCAGTTCAGGTCGGTCATGCTTTTTAGACTGCGCACCGCTCTGCGCGGGCCTCTAATATAGACTTTAAGGCGCTGGAGCTGCTCGTATGGGAGCGGATAACCTCCACGTTTTTACGCTGCGCCTCTTTCACTGCACAATGTACCATCCGGTGAGAGACGGTACTTGTGAACAACACTACCAGGTCAGGCGAGCCGATTTTTGACTTGAAATCGCTCGGTACCTGGGTAAACACCTTTGCCTTATAATCGAACTCTTTACAGATCGACTTATACTGGCAAACCATACAATCGTTTCCGCCAACTATGACAACACTCATTTACATCGCGCTCCTCTGCTTTGTGCTCAGTAAATAATACTCACACTTCCTTCCCCTGGTAAGATTTTGATAATCTTGTTCATTACGTTATTTAGTATATAAAATCACAAAGTAAATGTCAATACTTATTTTCATTTTCACTCGTTAGTTTATCGTTTATGTGAGAAATAGGTATATATGCATGTTTATGGTTTACTATATCTCATTGCTTTTTCTATTATTGATATTTACTATAAAAATAAACGGCACCATTCGTAACATACTAGTTCGCGTAACGGTGCCGTTTGTTATTAAACATATTGTTTTGCACTAATAATTATTATCCGTATTGAAAGTTAAACCCGTTTTACTGCCGGTTTCAAGATACGGACGCTATTCATGACGACAGCCAGGGTTGCCGTGTTGTGGATGACGGCTGCCCAGAGCGGGCTAATACGGCCTAAGGCTCCCAGGATCATAGCCGCCGAGTTGACGATAATCGTGGCTGTGAAGTTCTGGTTAATAATGCCCATGGTCTGGCGGCCAATAGCCAAGGCGTCGTAGAGCTTGGCCGGGTCTTCCGACTGAATGGTAATGGCTGCCGATTCAGCGGCAATATCGGTCTTGTTGCCACCCAGGCTGACACCGATATCGGCAAAGGCCAGAGCCGGCGCATCATTAATGCCGTCGCCAACCATCATGACGTCGCCCCGTTTCTGGAGCTTCATGACGTAGTTGGCCTTATCTTCCGGCAGAATTTCTGCGTGGTACGAATCGATATCAAGGTTGCGGGCTACTTCTGCTGCCACTTCCTTCGAATCACCGGTAAGCATGACGATTTCGTCGATGCCCAGGCGGCGCATGCGATTGAGTGTTTTCTTCATGGCCGGACGGACGGGGTCGAGAATAGCCAGGGTACCCAGGAATGCACCGTTACGGGAAATATAGAGCAGGTTCTTGCCGTTTTGTTTATCCGTTAATTCCGGCAGGCCGGTTACCGCCTGTTCCTGCATGAAGCGGCGGCTGCCGACGAGAATTTCCCCGCCTGTATAGCCTTCGAAATCCGGCACGATAGCACGCATGCCGCGGGCGACGATGGTTTCCGAATCGCTGTGGGACGGCGTCGTCCAGTGGTTAGCCTTGACGTATTTCTGGATGGCTACAGCCAAGGGATGGACGGAGTGCATTTCTGCCGAAGCAGCCAAGAGGATCAGTTCCTTTTCGTCGACGCCTTCAGCCGTGACGATCTGCTGAATCTGCGGTGTACCCATGGTGATAGTACCGGTCTTATCGAGGACGATCGTATCGATATGAGCCAGGTTTTCAATGTAGTTACCACCTTTGATGAGGATCCCCTTGCGGGCTGCGACGCCGATAGCGGCGGAAATAGCCGTAGCCGTCGAGAGCTTGAGGCCGCACGAGAAGTCGATAAAGAGCAGGTTCAGTACGCGCTGCCAATCCTTCGTAGCGCCGTAAACGATAGCTGCGCCGATAAAGGAGACAGGTACGAGCATATTAGCCATCTTGTCGGCGAAGTTCTGTACCGGCGCTTTGCGGGTCTGGGCTTCTTCGACGAGGTGGATAATCTGAGCCAGGGACGTATCGTCGCCGACCTTTTCAACGGTTACGACGAGAGCACCGGCTTCGACGACACTGCCGGCGTAGACGAAGGAACCCTTCTGCTTAATAGCCGGATTCGATTCACCCGTGACGGACGCCTGGTTAACAGCGGCGTTACCGCTCAGGACACGGCCATCGACGCAGATCTTTTCGCCTAAATGGACGGCAATCTGGTCGCCTACCTTCAGGGATTCGACAGGCACCTTGCGTTCCTTGCCGTTTTCAATGAGCCAGACATCGCGCTGGTCAAGCTTGAGGAGGCCGGAAATCTGTTTGCGCGCCCGTTCAGCTGCGTATTCGGTCAGCATTTCAGCGCTGTTGGAAAGGGCCAGCAGGGTCAGGCTCGATTCGGGCTTGCCGGCGACGACAGAAGCGATAACGGCTGTAGCCGTGAGCGTATCGGCGTTGGCCTGATGGTCGCGGACGACGCCCATGACGCCATTCTGGATGAAGCGGCGGGCAATAAAGAGCGTAAAGAGACGGCGGAATAAGAGCATGGATTCATAAAATTCCGGGTTCGTCTTGCGCACAATATTCATGGCTATAAAACCGCCTACAGAAAGGATGGCTTCACGTTTGTACGAGCCTACGTCGAGTTCCTTATGTTCATCGGCCTCTTTGCCATAGGTCTTTTCAAAGCTGCGCAGAAGCGGCATCACCTGCTGAGGCTGGAAAGGCTTTTGGTAATAAATGGTTACCAGGCGGCCATCCGTCGACGCAGCGGCTACACCAGGAAGCTGCCGCACGCGGGCACCCAGGAAGGGACGAATGCGTACGGGAATTTCTGCGCGGAGCCGTAATTTTACACAATTGAACATATTATTTCCCCCTTAAGAGACTAGCAGCCCACCAAAGCATTTGCGGGCCCGACGCACGCTGATCCATCATGACGATCTTGCGGATACCCCGGACGATAAAAGCCAAGGCGACAAGAGAGCGCAGGTCGAGGACGTTATGCGTACCGCCGGAAATGACCTTACTGAACTCATTACATACGTCAGTAGCGGTCTTGCGGAAATCGGGGGTCGGCTTTTTATCCTGGCCGGCCAGTGTATCGAGCTGCTTCAAAAGGTCTTCGCCCGGCAGTTTGACAGCAAAGACTTCTTCTGAGAGCACCTTTTCAATCGTATTCAGTGTCGCTTCATCGCCTAAGATGAGGAGGCTCCCTGTGACGGGATTGACTTCTACGCGCTGTACGCCGGACATCTTATAGAGCGATTCGGCAACGAGCTGATCGAGTGCGGCGTTGCGCACGAGACTGGCAGCGCGATACCGGCGGCGGCCTAAGCTGGCCGATACACGTGTAAAAACAGGTACCGGTGCAGCCGGGCGGACAGGGGCCGTACGAACTCGGCCTGCCTGGACGGGACGGGCTGCCTTGGGCACATGGGGATAGCGGGAGTCAAAGAACTGATGAATGGACTTCCCGATGGAAGCGCCAATCATAAAACCGGAAACATAGGACATAGTATGTTATCTCCTTTCAAGATGCTTGACTACATACTGCTCCATCTGGGCCAGTTCGTGATTTGCCCGCAGCAGTGTAGGCTGGTATTGAATGAGTACCGAGCCAGTCAACACATTGATATCGACAGATTCTATTTCGTGATACGCTGAGATATACGCGTGTACCTGTTTGCAAAGGGCATGGTTGCCAATGAGGCGTTTACTATGCAAGCGGATACGGCCAGGGATGTATGACGACACCTGGACAGAACGCAGGATAAAATCCCATTTTGAAAATGATAGCATAGAGTAAGTTACCTTTCGTACTAAAGGAACAGAAAAAGAACTGCCCCGGCTACGAGACAGTCCTTTGTACGTTTCCGGTTATTTTGCTGCAGCTTCCTGTGCGGCGATCATGTCTTCCAGTTCTTCTTTCTGACGCTGTAATTCTGCCAAAGGAACGTTAGCCGACGCGCTTGTGGCTGCAGGCTGCTGCAGAGCCAAAAGCTGTTGTTCCCGTTCTACCATGAGCTTGTAACCGAAAATACCAGCTAATACACCAACACCTAAACCGATCCAAAAATCCTGATTCTGAAACATACGGTACATCTCCTTTTGATGAGCTGGCGCTAATACTAAAGATTACGTCAGCCGTCTCTTGTATTGATAACCTCTTACAAAATTTATTATAACCGAAAGCAGGAATTATTGTCAATAATATTTGAGGATCTTGTATTTACTTTTTTCGTTATAATCTATAAACCTAGTGTTTACAGGCTATAGCAGAGAATTTTTAAGGAATTCTTAAACTTTTATTTAACCATCTATATACACATAGTTTTATCAAAACCGGTAAATTTATTGATAATATTCTGTGTATAAAACGTTTAATCCTGTGTGAAAGCTTCTTTATTCTCGTGCTTTTTTCTAATAGATGAAAACAGGGAAAACAAAAAGATCTTTCACCCATTGACATTTCTTTCACAACCTTGTAAGCTATAGGTAGAGAAACAAATGAATAGTTGTTCATATGTTACATTGGGAGGAACAAACATGGCAAACCAAGCTCCTGTCTGTGATTGCGACGTCATCCACCAAGACGTAGTCGATGACGTCCAGTCCCAGCTGCTGCCACGGGCAGAATATAATCACTTGGCGGCACTGTTCAAGCTCTTCAGCGATCCCACACGGGTAAAGCTCCTGTCGGCCCTGGAATGTCACGAATTGTGCGTCTGTGATTTAGCCGTACTGTTAAACGTCACCAAATCAGCTGTATCACACCAGCTCAAGGTCCTGCGCATGGGCAAGCTCGTCACGTATCGCCGGGACGGGCAGATCGTCTACTATTCCTTAGCCGACGATCACGTGCGCACCCTCCTCGATATGGCGCGGGAACACGTGCACGAATAAGGAAATGCCCACAGGAAGAAAGGAAGTGCTCAGCATGGAAAAAACATTTTTATTAAAGGGCCTCGATTGCCCGAACTGCTCTGCCAAGATCGAAGAGGAAGTAGGCAGTTTGTCCGGCATTACTGCGTCGGCAGTCAATCTCATGCGTCAAACCCTGACCATTTCTGTCGATGCCGACGCAGAAGCAGCCGTCTTGCCGCAGATTGAAAAGATCGTCCACACGCACGAACCGGACATCGAAATTATCGACACGTCCCATAGCGCCGCTCAGGATGACGACGAAGAGGAGGAAGAAGGACCGATGCGCAAGCAGCGTCTCATCGCCGGTGCTATCCTCTACGCCGCCGTGCTCGTAGGCCATGCCTTTTTCGGCCTTTCTGACACGCTATACCTGGCCGTCCTCGTCGCCGCCTACGTCATCCTCGGCTATGACGTCGTGCTCCAGGCCTTGAAAAATATCCGTCACGGCCGCGTCTTCGACGAACATTTTCTCATGAGCTTGTCTACCATCGGTGCCTTCGTCATTGGCGAATACCCTGAAGCCGTTGCGGTTATGCTCTTCTATCAGGTCGGTGAATTATTCCAGGATCAGGCTGTCGATAATTCGCGCCACTCCATCAAGTCCCTCCTCGACATCCGCCCCGATACGGCTCACGTCCGTCAAGGGAACGATATCGTTACGGTCCCGTCGGGCAGCGTTGCCATCGGCTCGACCATCGTCGTCCAGCCGGGCGAACGAATTCCTATTGACGGCACGGTCCTTGCCGGCACAGCCTTGGTCGATACGAAGGGCTTGACAGGGGAAGCCGTACCGCGCCGCGTAGAAGCCGGCGACGAAGCCCTGTCGGGCTGCATTTCCACAGACGGCATGCTGGAAATCGAAACGACCCACAGCTTTGGCGAATCAACAGCCAGCAAGGTCATCGATCTCGTAGAAAACGCAGCCGCCCGTAAGGCGCCGATGGAACGGTTCATTACCCGTTTCTGCCGCTACTATACGCCGGCTGTCGTCATCGGTGCCGTCTTCCTGGCTGCCGTACCGCCCCTTTTCTTTGGTGGCGTCTGGACAGACTGGATCATGCGTTCCTTCGTCTTCCTCGTCATCTCTTGCCCGTGTGCCCTGGTCGTTTCCATTCCCCTGACCTTCTTTAGCGGCATTGGCGCAGCGTCCCGCAAGGGCATTCTCGTCAAGGGCAGCAACTACCTGGAAGCCTTAGCCCAGGTCGATACGATCGTCTTCGATAAAACCGGTACGCTTACAAAGGGTACCTTTGAGGTAACAAATATCGCTACTGCAGCAGGTGTCAGCAAGGATACACTCCTCCACTACGCAGCTCTTGCCGAATGTGGCTCCCGCCACCCCATTGCCACATCCATTATGGAAGCCTACGGCAGCACACCGGACCGCAGTGAACTCGCAGCGTACTGCGAAAAGAGCGGCCGCGGCATTTGCGCCACCTGGCAGGGTAAGGAAATCCTCGCCGGCAACGCCCGCCTCTTGCAGGAAGCAGCCATTCCTTTTACGGAAAATGAAGAAACGGGTACCAAGGTCTATGTAGCCGTCGACGGTACCTATATGGGCTGCCTGGTCATTGCCGATGAAGTCAAAGAAGACAGCCAGAAGGCTATTGCAGAGCTCAAGAAAAAAGGCGTTTCCCAAACGGTCATGCTCACAGGCGACAGCAAAGCCATCGCCACGGCTATTGCCAAGAAGCTGGGCTTGGACAAATGCTTTGCCCAGCTCTTGCCGGCAGAAAAGGTAGAACGTTTGGAAGAACTCGATGCGGCGAAGAAACCCGGCAAAAAACTGGCCTTCGTCGGCGACGGGATTAACGATGCACCGGTGCTGGCCCGGGCTGACGTAGGCATCGCCATGGGTGCTCTTGGCTCAGACGCCGCCATCGAAGCCGCCGACGTCATCCTCATGACGGACGAACCGTCGAAGATTCCGGAAGCTATGAACATTGCTAAAGCGACGCGGGCTATTGCCACGCAGAATATCGTCTTCGCTATTGGCATTAAAGGTCTCTTCCTTCTCCTCGGGGCTCTCGGTATTGCCGGCATGTGGGAAGCCGTCTTCGGTGATGTCGGCGTCCTCATCCTGGCCGTCCTCAATTCCATGCGGGCTATGCGCGCATAACTCCTGTACGGCATTTCCTTTTACGCATACAAAAAGTGGCTTCGCGAAACTCCTGTATTCGCGAAGCCACTTTTTTGTTGTACTAGAGCAGGGCCAGACAGACCGAAAGGATGGCGCCCATGCCGATAATACCGGCCAAGGTCCATTTGCGACGTGAGGCCTGGTCCTTTTTTTCCTGTTCTTCTAGGGCCGCTTCCAGGGCTGCCAGACGTTTTTCCTGGTCTGCATTTTGGGAACGGAGATTTTTGACAGCCGCCGTGAGGGCCGCTACTTCTTTTTCTAAGGATACCTGCTTTTCTTCCTGCGCTGCCAGACCGGCACAGAGGTGGAACTGGTTTTGCAGCTGTTGCACGACGCCCAGGAGTTCGCGTCGTACGAGTTCCGACAGGTCCTTGCCGTCCGGTCCATAGAGTTTTTCTTCCAGTTCGTGCAAGACAGTCTGACAGGACTCTTCATCGACTGCACCTAAGGCAAAGAGATACTTCGTCAGCTCGCCGACGCGTTCCTGATAATCGAAGGAAACGCGCTGGGCCTGGGCGGTGGTCACTTGGGCATCGGCCAAGGTGCTCACGGCGCCTTGGAGACGGCGGATGGCATCGCCGTGATTGTGGAAAATAAACCACGACCGGCGCGTGCGCTGGGCATTGTCGGCTGTACTCTTGGCTGCTTCGGCATAGCGCCCGGCCCGGCGTACTTGCCCTTTGAGGGACTGGAGCTCCTTGAAAATAGCCCCGATGACCTCAGGCAGTTCAGAAACGGCCGGCGTCAGTTTGGGCGGCAACACGGCCCGTGGTACAAGAACATCTTCACTCATGTTTTTTTCAACTCCTTTTGTTGGCTTTTGGAATGGCAGATTGGCTACAGGATTGAAATGTCTTCAATCCTGTAGTAGTAACGGCGTAGCATGCACACAGGCATGCTACGCTATCCCCGTTGCTAAAGCAACGGGTACTTTCGTCCCCTTCCGGTACTCCTCTTCCCTGGGATGAGTACCGGAACCGTGACATGCCACTGGCATGTCACCACCTTCATGCGGCCTTATCGCGGCCACATGAAGTGTAATCAACGTTATGACTACTAATTTCGCCTCTATCCCCGGCTTCGCCGGGACTTTCCCCCCAGGGAAAGCAAAAACCGGCGTGCAGAATACACTCTGCCGCCGGTTTTTGTTTTTTTCTTATAATGCCGTTTTTCTAATTACTGTACAGACTGAGCTGCGATCATGTCTTCCAGTGCTTCTTTCTGACGCTGTAATTCTTCCAAGGAAGGTGCTGCTGCAGGAACTGCGGGCTGCTGGAGGGCCAGAAGCTGCTGTTCTCTCTGCTGGATCATTTTGTAACCAAAAATACCAGCTACTACACCAATACCTAAACCAAGCCAAAAATTCGTGTTCTGAAACATGAAAATCCTCTCCTATCCACTAGCAACAATAATATGCGGGCCCTTGTTTTCTCTCTCGACATGGGTCTTACTCATTATACACAGCAAAATCAAAGAATGTCAATGATAAAAAGACTCTTTTCACATTATATAGGTTTTTACTTATTTCATATAAGAGACGGGAATACGGGACATTTTAAGAATATATATTAATATATTTATGAAACGTCAATATAATTCTTAATATTTTATCATGCGCATTCTCTTTACGATGGATTAAATGAGAAATTATATCATCTCTCATTATAATAAAAACCTATGTACCTATCATCCCAAGGCCGTGTCGAGAGCCATCATGATGGTGAAGCCCAGGGAAAAGGACAGGACGCCCAGATCAGAATGCGGTCCTGCAGACATTTCCGGAATCAGCTCTTCGACGACGACGTAGAGCATGGCACCGGCAGCAAAGCTGAGCAGATATGGCAAGACCGGAACGACGAAGGCTGCCGCTAAGATGGTAATGCCAGCGCCAATGGGCTCGACAATACCGGAGAGGACGCCGCCGGCAAAGGACCGCCAACGGCTTAAGCCGGCACTCTTAAGGGGCATGGAAATGATAGCGCCTTCAGGGAAATTCTGAATCGCAATGCCCAGCGCCAAGGTGAATACACCGGCCAGGGTGAGGCCGCTTTCACCGCTCAAATACCCGGCGCAGACGACGCCGACAGCCATGCCTTCAGGAATGTTGTGCAGCGTCACAGCCAGAACCAGCATGGTCGTCCGTTGTAAATGACTGTGCAGGCCTTCTGCCTGCTGGCTGTGTAAATGAAGATGAGGAATAATGTGGTCCAAGGCGAGGAGCAAGAAAATGCCCAGCCAAAAACCAATGACGACAGGCACAAAGGCCAGCTGTCCCCACGCAGCGCTGAGATCGAGAGAGGGTAAGAGGAGACTCCATACGGACGCAGCAACCATGACACCGGCGGCAAAACCGGTCAAGACGCGTTGTACCGAAAGAGACAGCTCATGAGTCAAAAAAAAGACACAGGCAGCACCGAGGGATGTCCCCAGAAAAGGCAGGACAAGACTTTGTAGCATTGCTTCCATATGACACAACCTTCCTTTCTTTTTATTTTACTGAAAAACTAACGATTGTCAATATCAATAATCATGTTCTTTTCTCTTACAAGGGTATTACGAAATTCTATCTCATAATTTTATATAGCTATCGCTATAAAATTATTCCGTCACACTCATAAAAAATTATGCAAAACTCTGATGCAATACGTATTTTATCATTAATTATAAATTTCACTTGTATGTCAATTTTGATATTTTATATCAATAAAACATTGACAACTGTTATCATAATTGGTATAGTATGTCTTGTCAGAAACACAAAAGGAAAGGAGGTCTGTTCGTGAACATCGACCAACTACTTATCACCTATTGTGCGCCAACCTTGGCCCGCCTGAAGATGGGTGCTCTTCTGTGTCTGCACCGCGCAGGCACAAAAGAACAATACGAAGCCAGCGTGGCCCGTTATAACGAGCAGTACAACCACAAGGGACTCTATTTTCGCATTCTCTATCAATGCCCCCAGCGTACACTGCTCTACGTTTACCGGCCGGACATGGTAGAAGCCTATCTCCGCCAAGCTGATGTAGCACGCTTCCTCGCCAACCTGGGCTATACGCCCGAAGCACCTGCACCGGTCTTGTTGAATCACCTGGCTGATCGTTTTGCCAACGGAGGGTGTTTCCCTCATGAGTCAGGTATTTTCCTGGGCTATCCTTTAGCCGATGTCATCGGCTTTATCCGGCACAAGGGCAACGACGCCAAGCTTTGTGGTGAGTGGAAGGTATACGGTGATGCCGAACAGGCCGCCGCCCTGTTTCAGGCCTACTCCAGCTGCCGCGCTGCTTACGAAAGCAGTTTTGCAACGGGAACGGCGCTGGAAAAACTTATCGTTGCGTAACGTAAGGAGGACAAAGACACATGGTAGAAATTGCATATTGGAGTGGTACAGGTAACACAGAAGCTATGGCACAGGAAATCAAGGCCGCCGCAGAAGGCGCCGGTGCCAGCGTAGAATCAGTCCGCATGGAAGACACGACAGCCGATGCTGTCGCCGCTAACGACGTCATCCTGCTGGGCTGCCCGGCTATGGGCTCGGAAGAGCTCGAAGACAGCGTCGTCGAACCGTTCTTTACAGCCATTGCTCCCAAACTGAGTGGCAAGAAAGTCGGCCTCTTTGGTTCCTACGGCTGGGGCTCCGGCGAATGGATGGACGCGTGGAAACAGCGCGCTGAAGACGCCGGCGCTATCGTCTTCGGTACAGCCATTGTCAACGAAACACCGAACAATGCCGAAGAATGCGCCGCCTTGGGCAAAGCTGCAGCAGCACAATAAACAGTAAGACATTCCCTTCTTAATTCACACTCTTTTTTATCTCCCACAGATACAGAAACCGCACGATACTCCCCCGTATCGTGCGGTTTTTATATACCTGCCTAACGGCGGTACAGATCTTCAGCGTTAATTTCCGGATGATGATATTGATCTTCCCTGGCAATGGCGTGACCGTGGACGAAAATACCGCCATGAGGACACCACTGGACGCAGGCCATACACATGGCACAATGGTCACTGACGACGACCTTGCCGTCCTTGAGCGTCAGGTTGCCTACGGGACAAAGGCGCACACAGAGGCCGCAGCCTACGCAGGCGTCGGGATTGGCCGTAATGGTAAAGCGGCGGCTGCCTACTTGGCGCACGACACCCAGGCCCATAATAGATCCGGCCAGGCTGCGTTTTACGTGACGCAAGGATTCACGCCGTTCCGTCACGGCGTGGGCAATGGCAGCGACGTGATCTTTGGCTGCATCGAGGCGGCGGTAATCATAGGAAACGCCCTTTTTCCACGTCGACGTACTGTTGGCGATCATGGACACGGAATCGGCATAGGCCAGGCGGCAGCGATGCCACGCCAAAAGCTGCTGCAGGTTGTACAAGGCATTGCCAGGCGTACTGCCACAGGTGGCGACGGCATAGATATAGGCCGACGGGGCAAATTTCGTATTGCGGATAAACTCCTGGACCGGCCAGGGAATATCGCCAAAATAGACAGGAAATACAAAACCGATGACACGGTCCCGGATGAGCGTACACGTACCATGCTTCGTCAGGTCGGCAATATGCACAGCCGTATCCCCTGTCGCCGCCGCCAGCTGCCTGGCGACGCTGAGGGAATTTCCGGTCCCAGTAAAATAAAGGATCATAAGTCTCACCCCAATATATAGGTTTTTCTTCCGTTACTTATGCTTATATTATACCACATTTACCACCTGAATACGACGTTTTCCCGCTCTACGTACAAATTATCACGCAGTTTGCCAAAAGCCCTCTCACGGCCAAATAGGCGCAAAAAAAGACCACCCCGAAGGGTGGTCTTTGTATGTGCCGTAAGGTATTTCTTAGAATACGAATACGAACTGAGCACGTGTGAGTTCGGAAGGATCTTCCGCTTTGTCTTTGTCGTTCTTCCAGTCGGAAGCGAAGGACTGCATAACGGAGAACATAGCGTTCTTAGCGAACGTGTAGTCAACGCCAACGCCCCAGGATTCGATGTTCTGGAGGAGATCAGCATTCCATCTCCAGGAACCTGTGGAGCCGTTGATGAAGCCGTTGTTTTCAACGTTAACATATTCAACCCAAGCGTCCCAGGATTTCGGAGCTGCGAAGGAAGCAGAACCATACTGGAGTTTGCCGAGCCATACATCAGCATCGCTGTTAGAACCGTTATTATTGAGTTTTTCGTAGTTGCCGAGCAAGGACCACTTCTGGCCGAGGCCGAAGTTAGCATAAGCGCCCCACATATCATCCGTCGTGAAATCTTTCTGGCCGGAGAAGTTGTTGTAGTAAACGCCAGCAGATGTACGGTGGCCGAAGAAGCCCTGCAATTCGCCATAAGCTGTCTTAACACCGGAGAGTTTGCCGTTGATACCAGCGGTATCACCGATCTTGAATTTACCATAGCCAGCCGTAGCAGCGAAGTGGTTGTTCTTGTATTTCAACTGAGCGCCATCAAAGGAATCGCTGTACTGCCAAGCGAAGCCGCCATCACCGAGGTTGTAGCTATAACGGCCAACCAACAGATCCCAGTTGTTGCCGCCGAAGTTGTAATCTACGTTAGCGAGATCAGCGTAGATGTCTTCGCTGTTCTTGTCCTTGTTATCGATTGTGCCATTGTCAGCGAAGGACAGGTTATTGGTGCTGATGCCCAATGTAGCTTTCGTGCGGTCGTTAACCTGTGCATTTGCACGGACACGTACACGGAAGTTCCAGGAGCTGTCGTTGTCAGTACCTTTTACGTCTTCAGTACCTTTTACGTCTTTAGTAGCATCGTTGTATTTGTAACGGAGACGAGCATCACCAGTCAATTTAACGTTGCCAACTTTGTTTTCGAGGTTGGATACGCGAACACCGAGGCTGTTCAGTTCATCAGCAAATTCGTCAGCCAATTTGTTGATCAGAGCGCGCTGTTCAACAGAAGCTTTGTCCATGTGAGCCATGGCTTTAGCCGTCATTTCAGCTGCTTCATAACGAGTGATGTTACGGTTGCCTTCGAAGTGTGTGCCATCAACACCCTGGATGATGCCTTCGTCTGCCAATTCTACGACAGCGTTGTAAGCCCAGGAATCAGTCGGTACATCAACGAACGGGTTTGCTGCGAAAGCGCAAGTAGCGCCAACGGCCATGGTTGCAACTAATGCTGCTAATACTTTAGTTTTCATTGCGAATTACCCCTTTTCTAAAAAATAGTTTGTAAGAATGTTCCAATCCGTCACAGTCGAGCGGTGGTCTTACGTCTTAGGGGTTCATTGGCGAGTTGCCCTAGTTTCCTCTCTTTTACTACCCTATACGTTGTAGGCCTGTTGCTCTTTCTCGGTTGTCACCTGAACCACCGGCTCACCAACAACCTTGTTGACATTATACCGTACCTTCGCTTTTTTGTCAAAATACGACGAAAATGGCTCAACCATGCGCTTTACAGGCTCTCAAATTTGATAGAGCAAGATGTAATCTTTAAATTTTCTTAAATCTTACCGTAAATTTCTTCAAATTGTAATCTTTCTGTAACACTACAACGGTGTCTTTGAAAGTGTAAAAAATCCCCGCCAAAGTGATTGTTACGCCCTTCACGACCTATAGCTAATTGTAATCATTCTCTATTTGCCTGTGTTTTGTATACAGTATGCTAATTAGGAATAGCAGAAAAAAGGGCAGAAAAAAAGCGACCATCGGGCCGCTTTTTCTCAACATGGCTATATGGATTAGAAGAGGAAGTTGATTTCAACATCCGTGAATTCATCAGGGTCATCAGAGCCGTGTTTGGCTTTCGTGCCAAAGGTCTGGGCTGCTGTGAGAATGACGTTTTTGGAAAGGGTGTAGTCGATACCAGCGCCCCACGATTCTACGTTGTCGAGGACACTGTCATCACGCCAGGAGTTCGTAGCACCACCGAGGAGGGCGCCCTTATCGGCGTTGATGTATTCTACCCAGGCATCCCAGGAGCCGCGGACTTCGCTGTCAGCGCCGCCGTAGGTGAGCTTGCTGATCCAAACTTCCGGATCCTTCGTATCGCCATCAGTGAGGTTTTTGCTGATGCTGTTGATCTTTTCATAGTTGGCAAAGGCATTCCATTTGCCCAGGTTGAAGCTGGCATAGCCGCCCCAGAGGTCGTCAGCGCGGAAGCCTTCCTGGCCGTTGAAGTCGTTGTAGTAGACGCCGACTTTGGAATCAGCAGCACGGCCGCCGCCAAAGTAGCCTTCCAAGACGCCATAGCCCGTCTTCACACCTTTAGTACCTTCATCAAGGGAACCGGCAATGTCGCCGAGCTTAAATTTACCATAACCGGCAGTAGCACCGAAGCGGTCGTTGTGGTAGGACAGTTCAGCCCGGTCGAAGACGTCGCCGTACTGGTAACCATAGGCATTGTCACCGCCGAGGATGTACGTATCGGTCCGGCCGACGCTCAGGTTCCAGCGGTCACCGCCGAAGTTGTAATCGACTTTAGCGTCATCTGTGAAGACGTCCTGGTCGTTATCGTTTTTCGAATCGATAGAGCCGTCAGCACCGAAGTTCAGGTCGCCTGTGCTGATACCGTAGGTAACGGTCGTGCGGTCGTTGACCTGGGCATTGGCGCGGATACGAACGCGGTAATCCCAAGAATTATCATTGCGGTAGTCTGCGTTGTTGCTCTGATGCTGGTAACGAACGCGGGCATCGCCGGTCAGTTTGACGTTGCCGACTTTCTTTTCCAGGTTAGAAACGCGCACACCCAGGCTGTTCAGTTCATCAGCGAATTCATCAGCCAATTTGTTGATGAGAGCACGCTGTTCCACAGAGGCTTTGTCCATGTGGGCCATGGCTTTAGCTGTCATTTCGGCTGCTTCGTAACGTGTAATGTTACGGTTGCCTTCGAAATGCGTGCCATCTACACCCTGGATGATGCCTTCATCGGCCAATTCTACGACGGCGTTGTAAGCCCAGGAATCGGTCGGTACATCGACGAAGGGGTTGGCAGCAAAGGCGCAGGTTGCACCGAGGGCCATCGTCGTTGCGAGGGTTAACATGATTTTGCGTTTCATTATACATCTCTCCTTTTGACACAGTATCTTATTGTGACAAGGAGGAACTTTCACATACTCACGGCTTCATTGGCGAGTTTTCCTAGTTTCCTCTCTTTTACTCCCGTAAGATGCACTGGTTCTCCTTATCGCTCCGTATTACAGGGACACGTACGGAACGCTATGATTATAGCGTATTTGATAAAGTATGTCAATTGTATTCGATTGTCTTTCTCATATTAATTGAAAATTTTACATACAAAAAGGGCCTCCGTCACGGGACGGAAGCCCTTTCTTATACGTGAAATTATTCTTTTTTATCTGCGTCTGCCGCTGTATCGACAGGTGGTTTATAGCTTGGCGACATGGGGTTTGTCACAGGTGTCACGTGTTTCATTTCGCCCAAGTCATCGCTGCGGTCCGTAAAATACGTGTGCAGCATCATTTCTGCCGTTTCCGACAGTGGTTCGCCGAGGAACTGCTTGTACAGGTCCTGAATTTCCGGGTTTTCCCAGCTGGCCTTGTACTCCGCTTCGACATCGCTCTTGTAGAGGGAATCCATACGGGCCTGCTGTACCTTTTTCACCTGCGGCAGTTTTACCTTCGGCTGACCGCCGCCACCGATACAGCCGCCCGGGCAGGCCATGACTTCGATGAAGGAATAGTCTTCAAAGTTGCCGGCTGCGACGAGTTCATCCAGGAATTTACGGGCATTGCCGAGGCCGCTGATGGCCGCGACGTGGATGACGAAGTGACCGAAGACGACGGTTGCCTTCTTGACGCCTTCGAGACCGCGGACCGGTTCGAAGGGAATGAAGTCGGCCGGTGCTTTACGGCCTGTAAAAAAGTAGTACGCTGCGCGCAGGGCTGCTTCCATGACGCCGCCGCTGTTGCCGAAAATACGGCCGCCGCCGGTAGATTCGCCAAAGACTTTATCGAAATGATCGTCTTCGAGCTGGTCGAAGTCGATGCCTTCAGACTTGATCCATTCGGCCAGTTCCCGCGTCGTAATGGAAATATCCGTATCGCGCAGGTCTTCCTGGTTCCAGTAGGCTGCAGAGGCATTCAATTCGGGACGGCGGATTTCTGCTTTTTTCGCCGTGCAGGGAGCGACGTCGACGATGACGACGTCTTTCGGATCGAGGTTTTGCTGTTTTACAAACCACGTCTTCATGACGGCGCTCAAGATGCTGATAGGGCTCTTGGTAGACGACAAGTGCGGCATGAGGTCCGGGTAGTACGTTTCCAAAAATTCAACCCACGCCGGGCAGCAGCTTGTAAACTGCGGAATAGGAATTTCTTCAGACTGCAGGCGGTGCAGGAGTTCCATGGCTTCTTCCATGATCGTCAGGTCAGCGCCAAAGTCCGTATCGAAGACGTAGTCGGCACCTAATTTCTTGAGGGCTGCTACCATCTTGCCTTCGACGAAGCTGCCAGGGTCCATACCAAAGGCTTCACCGAGGCCGACGCGGACAGCCGGTGCGGTCTGGATCATGACAACTTTATTCGGATCGGCAATAGCCGCTTTTACCCGGTCTACGTCGGAGACCTCCGTAATAGCACCAAAGGGACATACGGCAGCACACTGGCCACAATGTACGCAAATGGGCATATCCTTCGTGCTAGGCAGATAATAGTAGTCCATGACGGTTTGCGTTGCAGCACAGGTACGACGGCATAATGTGCAATTTTTGCACTTACTTTCATCAAATTGGATCGAAACATTATGTTCATCAATGGGTACACGGCGCTGTATTTCTTTAAATCTGGACTGGAATTCGGGCATTTTTTTCTCCTTTTTCTATGCTAAGACTAGTACGTCATATTAAATGATATTTTTCACAATCTCTTATCTATAGAATAATACAAAACAATGCCTTTTTCGTGAAAGGTGTAAGAAGTTTTACATACTATCTATTTATTTTTTACATAGATACACTATATTCTGTGCCTAAATAGTATATCTCAGGAAGGCCTTTCTCACAAGACTTCTTGCCATATTAATTTCGCTGTACATGAATGCGGTGACCGCGCAGTTCTGCTACGCCTACGCCGCCTAAGACCAGGACAGCGCCGAGCCATTGCAGGAGGGTCAGCGTTTCACCCAGGAAAATAGCCGACAATGCCAAGGCCGAAAGGGGTTCGATGTAGCCGCAGATCGATACGGATTGGGCTGGCAGCTTTTGGATGCAGGAAAAATAAAGGCAACAGGCAAAGCCGGTGTTGAAGAAGCCAAGGAGGGCAATCCAGGCAAAGGTGGAAAGGCTGAGGTTCCATTCCGGCGTCGGTGCGCTGAGATTGACAATACCTACGATGACGGAGGCGATGAGGAGTTCTGCTGCCGACAGGGCCATGCCGGTGATGTTTTTGATTTTTTTGACAGAGATAATTAAGAGCGCATAACAGGTCGCGGAAAGAAAACCACAGGCCATGCCCCAGGAAAGACCATGAGCTTCTACATCAACGCCGTTGATGCAGACCATGCCTAGCGTAACAAGGATGATGCCCAGGACCTTGGGTACGGTGAGGGCTTCTTGGAAGATGAAACGGGCCAGGATCATGACCAGAATAGGCCCGGCATAGCATAGGAGTGTGGCCAGGCTGACGCCGACCTGCTGATATGCTTCGTAAAGGAAGAGCCAGTTGCCTGCCAAGGCCAGGCCGGCAACAAGGACCCATACCAGGTCACGGCTAGGTTGCAGGAGCTGCTTCAGTTCATGACGCAGACATACAACTGCCAAGAGGCAAAAGCCACCTATCAGGGTCCGGCAAAGGACGATTTCGTAGCTCGACAGGGGAATGTGGCTGGCAACGATGCCGTTGGAGCCAAAAACAAACATGGAAAATGCAAAGAGGACATACGGGTTATGCAGCATAAGACATCTCTTCCTTTCGCGTATTCGCGTATATTCATTTCATTATAAGGAATACAGGAAGAAAATACAATGCAAAAACAGCCAGCCTTCCCTATCTTTTACAAAACAGGGGGACTGGCTGTCTTTGGGCAGTTCCTGAAACGCAGCAGGAGGATGGTATCTGCGTCAGGTCATGACGCCGAGGTCGGCGGCCACGGTAAAGTCTGCATCTGTGCAAGCGCGGATATCGTCGACGCTGTAGTCCGGAGCAAGTTCCTGGAGAACCAGGCCGTCAGGTGTCACTTTAAAGTAGCACCGCTCCGTTACGATGTCCGTCACGCATTTAGAACCTGTCAGTGGGAGTGTACATTTCTTAAGGATTTTGGACTTACCACTTTTTTCGCAGTGGTCTGTAGCGACGATAATCTTCTTGACACCGGCACAGAGATCCATGGCGCCACCCATCCCCGGTACGAGCTTGCCCGGTATTTTCCAGTTGGCAATATTGCCTTCCTGATCTACCTGCAGCGTACCGAGGACAGTGGCGTCAATGTGACCGCCGCGACTAAAGCCAAAGGATTTATCGTGCTGTACGACGGCGCCGCCGGGAATGATGCTCGTCGGCTGGCCGCCGGCATCGGCCAGGTCCAGGTCCCAGTCCTGCCATTTGGGTGTAGCGCCGCAGCCGACGATGCCGACTTCGGCTTCGAGCCACAGGTGTACGCCTTCAGGCAAATAATTGACGCACATGAGGGGCACGCCAATGCCGAGGTTGACGAAATCACCGTCAGAGAAAAATTTTGCGCACCGTGATGCAATGAGTTCGCGTCCTGTATAAGCCATTATGCCTTGCCCCCTTCCGCTTTTGCTGCTTCAGCAGCTTTGATTTTATCGAGTTTGCGCTGCCATGATTTGTACATAGGCCGTTTTTCACCTTGCCGTACGTAGAGCATGTCCACGACCGGTGCCGGTACGTCGATTTCATCAGGGCCGAGCTCGCCTACTTCGACCAGCTCTTCTACTTCGACGATGACCTTGTCCGCTGCCATAGCCATGTAATCCTGGCAGCAGAGGCTGGTCAGGCGGAATTGGAGGTTCCCTGCTTTGTCGGCCTTCGTCGCTTTGAGGAGGGCAATGTCGGCATGAATGGGCATTTCCAGGAGGTATTCTTTCCCGTCCAGGCTAAGAACCTGTTTGCCTTCAGCCACTTCCGTGCCCACACCGGTGGGTGTAAGGATGCCGCCCAGGCCGTAGCCGGCAGCACGGATGCGTTCGGCAAAGGTGCCCTGGGGAATGAATTCCACTTCCATTTCCCCCTTCAGATAGCGTTCGATGCTGACCGGGTTGAGGCCAATGTGAGAGGTCAGAAATTTCGTAATCTGCTTGCTCGTTACCAGACGGCCTACACCCATGTCGGGCTGGCCCGAGGCAATGGCAATGGCGGTCAGGTTCTGAACGTTCTTTTCAATGAGGCCTGTAATGATTTCTTCGGCCGAAATTTCACCGTGGAGATCGCTAAACATAATGCGCTGGCCGTCATGGAACTGGTCCAGCACTTCGTCGAGGCTGTATACTTTATTTTTCACGTTGGTATGCCACCTTTCAAGAGTTATGTACCGCTAAACTGGGCTTTCCGCTTTTCGATAAAGGCCTTGCAGCCTTCCTTAAAGTCTTCGGAAGCAATGCATTCGCGCTGGGCCGGCGTTTCGGCCTGGGCGAGCCATTCCTTGTACGTCGCAAAGGACGCTGCATAGACCTGGCGTTTGATATTCTTGTACGAAAGGAGCGGGCCTGCAGCCAAGCGTTTGGCCAGCTTCAGCGTTTCGTCGTGCAGGTCTTCCGGCGTCGTCACCTTGTAGACCAGACCCCAGTCTTTGGCTTCAGCAGCGCTGACCGGACGGCCCGTAGCGGCCAGCTCGAGCGTGCGGTGTACGCCAATACTGCGCGTCAGGAGGAACGTAGCGCCTGTATCGGGTACGAGGCCGAGGTTGACGAAGGCCAGGATAAATTTGGCATTATCGGCGCAGATGAGGAAATCACCGCTCAGGGCGAGGCTCACGCCGGCACCGGCAGCAGGACCACTGACGGAGGTAACGATCATCGTGTCCATTTTTTTCATATAATCCGTGAGGTATTCGATTTTGGCCAGGAGTTCGTCCATGTTGACTTCTCCGCCGCTTTGAATGCGTTTGTAGAAATAGCCAATGTCGCCACCGGCAGAAAAGGCTTTCTCCGAACCCGCAAGGACGACCGTGCGGACGGCAGTATCGCCTTTGGCAATGGCCAGGGCATCGATGAGCTCATCGGCCATTTCGACATCAATGGCGTTCATGTTTTTCATATAATCCATGGTGATCTGGGCAATGCCATTTTCTACGCTGTAATGAATCTTTTTGTATTCCATAGTTTCTCTCCTTTGCGTCAGCCTGAAACAGGCCATCGAGCTTGTCCGTCTGCTATGTACGCTATGTAAAATTTGAGAATGATTTTCTATGAAAATACTATACCATTTTGCTCCAAAATGTACAATAAGTAAAACTGTACTATTATTGTATTCTTTATGCTTAAATCGCAAGGATTACGATAAAAACAAGGATTATTCCCGTCTTACAGGCAGCTTTTCCAGATAAGTTATGCGTTTTATGCATAGTCTTGTTTTCTCAAAACAATGTGTTTCTTCAGTGGAATATTTTTGTTATAGCGTTGTCACGAAAAATCAGTAAGAGGCACGCCGTGCCAACAGGCTCCGGCAAAAAGCAGCCCTGTGACGAAGGAAGGGATTCCTCGCACAGGGCTGCTCTTTATATAATACTATTATATGTACTTTTATATGTGCTTTTTCTTATTGATCGAAGCCCCAGCGGGGATTCTTGTAAAGGGCCCGGCCTACACCAACGAGGTCGGCTTTGCCGGCTTGCAGGAGGGCTTCCGCATCGGCCGGGGTCTGAATGCCGCCGGTAACCAGGACGGGCACGGAAACAACGGCTTTAACGGCGGCGGACATATCGGAGAAATAGCCCGGTTCCTGGTGGCCCTGGCGGGTATAGCGACAAGCGCCACCGGAAAGATCGATGAGGTCGACGCCGGCTTTTTCCAAAAGGACCGCCGTCTGGGCAGCGTCTTGAATAGTGCTGCCGCCAGGCTGGTAGTCACAGCCACCGAGGCGGACGGCGACGAGATAATCCGGGCCGACAGCATCGCGGACGGCGGCGACGACTTCTAAGAGGAAGCGCGTACGGTTTTCCAGACTCTGCGGGCCGTATTCATCAGTACGCGTATTGAGCAAGGGCGAATAGAACTGGTTCAGGAGGTACGCATGGGCGCAATGGATTTCTACGCCGTCGTAGCCGGCTGCTTGGACGCGGCGGGCGGCAGCGGCATATTGCCCGACGAGATATTTGATTTCTTCCTTCGTCAAGGCCCGGGCTTTTCTGCCACGGCAGGTGACATCGCTCGATGAAAGGAGTTCATAGCCTGCGGGGTCTTCATTCGTCCAGGCGCCGGAATGATTCATCTGGGCGATGACGATGAGCTCCGGCCGGACGGCGTGGATAGACGAAACGAGATGGCGCTGGGCCGGCAGGACGTCGTCGCTGGCCAGGGAGACCTGCTTGTCGTCTACCTTGCCCGTAGGATCTACATAGGCGTGTTCCGTAATAATCGTGCCGACGAGCGGGTTCTTGGCGATGGCCGTATAGTGATTGATGAGGTCGGCACTGATATGCCCCTTAGCAGATGAATGGGTCGCCATCGGCGGAAATACGAGGCGTGTGGTTAAGGTTTTACTTTTGATTTGCAGTGTATCGTGGATCATAGGTACTCCTCCTTTTAGACGTAGCGCATGCTGTGGCGCCGGGCCTGCAGGACCCGTTCGTCCTGTTCACTGAACTCAGCCAGGATTGCATCGAGACGCTGCAGTGTTACGTCCCGTTCTTCAGGCAAGGTCGTAACGAAGGTGACGCTGCTGGTCGAGGTCATGGTATTGATCGTAATGGGAATGGTCAGGTCGGCAACGAGCTCACGGACTTCTTCGATCCGTTCCCGTTCTGTCGCTTCGACAAATTCACCGGCCTTTGTCTGTTCGTAGAGCTTCGTGCCCGGCAGGATGGCCACGTTGGTATACATCATGTAGTACGGATGAATCTGGTTAAAGATGGCGGCGCTCTTTTTGGCACTTTCTATAAGCTTGCCCTTACCGGCCAAGCCACCTAAGTAGATCATGCGGTAGGTCATGCCGGCCGCATCAAGCTTATGGCATTCCGTAAGAATATCGGCTGCCGTATAGCCTTTGTTGACGGCTTTGAGGACGTCGTCGTCACCGCTTTCAATGCCGATCATGACTTCATCGAGGCCGTGTTCTTTAATACGCTTGATGTCGTCGACGGTCTTGTGCTTAATGTCGTTGATCGTAGCGTAGGTCGTAATGCGGGCTTCCGGATAGTAGCGGCGCATGAGATCCCATACGGCAATCTGCTTGTCTGCGCTGAGGACGAAGGGGTCGCCGCCAGAGGCCCAAATATTTTTGACATACGGCTGGTAGCGCTTGGCCTCCTGCAGGTCAGCTTCGATCTGTTCCAGAGGGGCTATCCAAAAAGGCGTGTCTTCGTAAAAATTACAAAATGTACATGTATTATGGGAACAGCCGGCTGTGACTTCAATAAACAAGCTATCGACATCGGTCTGGGGCCGGACTATAGGACCATGAAAGTGCATAGGAACATCTCCTTTTGATTTACATTTCTAAAAATATCGATATGAATGAGTGAAGAGAAAGGCAGGAGCTGCCTCCTGCCCTTACAGTTCTTCGCGGATATACACAGCCAGACGGCGGAGCATCTCCTCATTACGCCGGTAATAGGTCCATTTGCCGTAGCGCCGTGACTCTAAGAGACCGGCCCGCTGCAGCATGTCCAGGTAATGGGAAATGGTCGACTGGGAAATGCCTGCTTTGTCGCAAATAGCGCCGACACAGACACTGTGTTCAAACGTATCTCCTGCAGGGATATGAATCCCTTGGGGCGGGAAATACTGTTCCGGATGTTTGAGCCATTTCAATATTTGTAATCTTGTCTCGTTGGCTAATGCCTTAAAAATTTCTATCTCATTCATGGCTCTATTATATCGTTATTTTTCGATATGTCAATACATTTTTCTTAGAGAATGTCACCACTGACACTGCCGTTGAGCATGGTGCCCTTGACGATATGGAGTTCCGGGTACTTGCCTTTCAGGTCCTGTACGGCCTTGTCGATGCCGCTGCCACCGGACGTAGCAAAGAGTACGATTTGGGCATCGCCAAAGGAATGGCTGTCCAAATACGACAGGATGACGTGCGGGGCTGTATACCACCAAATAGGGAAACCAATGTAGACGACGTCATATTCAAAAGGCTTGACGTGGTCTTCTACCAATTTCGGACGGGAATAATCGTCTTTCATTTCCAAAGACGAACGGCTCTTTTTGTCGAGCCAGTCCAAATCAGCTTTCGTATAGGCCTGGGCCGGTACGATTTCCTGTAAGTCAGCACCGACGAGTTTGGCTAATTCTTTTGCTTTCCCGGCAGTCCGGCCGCCGGCAGAAAAATAGGCTACGAGTTTTTTCATATTAATCACCCCTTGGGATTATTGTATATCTCTTTTGTTATAATTGCAAATGCATTTCTTTTCTGTTTTTCCCTTATTCCTTACGCCAATTACGGCTAAAGGAGCGCTGCTGTGATTCATCGATCCCCCGGTGACCATAGACCTGGCAGGCGTCGAGGCCCTGCTGCAATTCAGCAAACTCAGCGTCTGTAAGCACGACTTCCGAGGCCTTGAGATTTTCCAGGATTCGTTCCTTGTTCTTCGAGCCGGGAATGGGAATGACGTGGGGATATTTCTTCAGCATCCAGGCCAGGCAAATCTGGGCGCTCGTGCAGTTCTTGCGCTTGGCCCAGCCGGCTAAGAGGTCGACAATGGGCTGGTTGCCCTTGATGTTTTCCTGAGATAATTGAGGCACGAATTTGCGTACGTCGTCGCCTGTAAATTTCGTATCGGCTGTGACCTTGCCGGATAAGAGGCCGCTGGCAATGGGCGAAAAAGCGACGAGGCCAATGTGCTGTTCCCGGCAGTAAGGAATGAGTTCGTCTTCGCAGTCCCGTTCGACCATGGAGTACAGGTTTTGCACGGCCGTCAAGGGCGTAATATCCTGGACAATGCGCAAGGTCTGGACAGGTACCTGGGAGAGGCCCCAGCCACGGATAAGGCCCTCCCGGATGAGACGGCCCATAGCGGCGGCTACATCCTGAAGGGGGATGTCTTCGTTAACGCGGTGCCAGTAATAGAGATCGACATAGTCTGTCTGCAGCCGTTTAAGAGATGCGTCGAGGTGGCTGCGCAGAATGTTGTAGACCGGTTCTGATGGAATGTATTCTTCTGTCGTGATGTGCAGCTTCGTTGCCAAAACGACGTTTTTACGGATATCCTTCAAGGCTTTGCCGACGAGTTCTTCGTTGTGGCCCGGGTAAAATTGTTCCCGGCCGTACGTTTCGGCCGTATCAAAGAAGGTGCAGCCGTAGTCGTAGGCGGCGCGTATAGCGTCTATGCTGTACGCTTCCGGCGGCACGGCACCGTAGCCATGGGAAAAGCCCATACAGCCCATACCGATTTCTGAGACAGTGAGTTTGCCTATTGTGCGTGTGTTCATTTTTAATCCCCCTTGGTCAATAGTTTGCGGATACAATGACGGGTCAGCTGGCGGATGGATACGTCCGGCCTATCTATGCCGGCTAACCG
This sequence comes from Caecibacter sp. AF58-12pH5A, assembly GCF_027681725.1. Classification (NCBI taxonomy): domain Bacteria; kingdom Bacillati; phylum Bacillota; class Negativicutes; order Veillonellales; family Veillonellaceae; genus Caecibacter; species Caecibacter sp. AF58-12pH5A. Next base: position 87,664 of record NZ_JAQDBC010000001.1, read on the forward strand.
CATGGATTCGAGCTGCCACGCTGTAGGATAGACGTACGGGTAGATGCCGTACATAAAGGGCAGGAAGGTGTAGTGGAAAATCTGCCGTTCCTCTTTCGTCAGGTCCGGCACATAGGCTTTGAGACAATCATCCATGACGTCCCGGGCATGACCATAAGACTCTTTAAAAGCCGTCAAATGTTCCAAACGGCTGTGTTCTTCTATTTCGTAGAGGTTCATACATTGAATTTTTAACATGGTCGTCCGCTGTTCCAGGCTCTGTCCGACAGCGTCAGCAAAATCAGTGACGGTCATGGTATCGTGCTGCTGGCGGATGTCTTGCAAGGCCTCAGCCCACAAGTCGTATTCTTCCCGCAGGATAGACAAAAAAATCTCTTCCTTCGACTGGAAATAATTATAGAGGGCCGGCCGGGAAAGGCTTGTTTCTTTACTGATGTCCTTGAGGGAGATTTCCTGGAAGGTCATCGTTTCGTAGAGTTTGCGGCAGGCCCGGGTAATTTCCTGAGGGCGCTGGGCTACGACGGCGCGCGATACTTTCACATGATCACTTCCTTTTTTCTGACTTCATGTCATATTATCAGTTTATATTTTTTCTGACGTTATGTCAATATAATTTCTGTAAAAAGATACCGTGCCTTCAGATTGGTGAAGACACGGTATCTGAGAGGAGTGTATTGTAGTTGTATTTGCCCATTTGGAAATTGTGTTGGCAATTTGCAATGGGGCTCGTTTTGCCTCTCTCCATTACGGAACTTTACGTTTTGCCTCTATCGGCCGCATTTGCGGCTACGTCCTCTCCCTCAAGGAAAGCAGGTTCGTCCCTCATTCCCTGAGAAAGCGGGATTAGAATTGGTAGTTGAAGCGCGCTGCCAGGGTAATACCTTTTTGCAGGCCTGTCCAGCCTGTGACATGGAAGTCCAGCGTGTACGGGTTGTCTTTGGTGGCCTCGGTGGTCCAGCCGGCTTCGAGGAAGCCGCTCGAGCCTTGGAGACTCGGCGACTGCGTACGCAAACCATTATAGGTGGCAATGCCGTCACCATTGAATTCATATTCCCAGCCCGTACCGATGTAGAGTTTTTGGTGTTTCCGGACCGTGCGGTTCCAGCGTGCGCCCAGGCGGGTAGCTACGGAGTCCATGGAATCGAAATGGTATTGTGCCAGGCCGCGGCTGCTGCGCAAGGTGACGGTGTCGCTGCCTTCGTGGGTCCAGAAAAGCTTAGCGTACACGTCGAGACTCGTATTTTTCTGCAGGGGCAGAACCTTGCCGATGCCGGCGTGCATGGCGATGTAGGGCGAGCTGGAGTTATAAGCAGCGCGGGTGCCATCGATGATGCCCGTGTAGTCGCCTTTGATGTGACCGCCGTGGAGGCTGCCTTCGTAGTAGAGGCCATCGCTTTGGTCTCTACGGACGAGGATGCCGCCGCCCAGGTACTGATGCTCCCCATCACCGCGGGCGCCGCTGTCGAGGAAGGTCGAGTAATTGCCTTTACCGTATTCGATGAAGGGCATGATCGTGTCGATGTAGTCCTGGCGTTGGAGACGACGGACGAGGCCGACGTTGACGTTGAAGCCGTGGCTGCGCACGTACGAGCCAGTCTTATGCTTCAGGGATTCAGCGCCCATGACGGCATAAGGAGTGAAGCGGGCCATGGCGTCCATGTTGAGTTTCATAGCTGACGCACCATTGCTGCCACTGCTGCCTTTGCCGTCTTTACCGGGGTCATGAGGCCCACCCGGACCCGGTCCTTGAGGCCCACCCGGGCCTGGACCATGGGGGCCGCCACCGTTGGCGATGGCGTTGGCCTGAGCGGCTGCCATGGCGCTTTGGACGCCATCTGTAGCGACGAACTGGACGTTATGCTTCAGGCCTGCCAGGCCGTCTACTTTCCCTTCTACGAGGGATTTGGTGCCTGGATGCAAGGATGCCGCCGGTTCGGGTTTCGGGTTAGGTTCAGGGTTAGGTTCAGGATTAGGATTAGGATTAGGTTTCGGGTCCGGGTTCGGTTCAGGTTCCGGATCTGGTGGCTTGGGCGCTAATTTCGTAATGGTGGCAATGATCTTATCTGCCCCATCCTTCTTGACTTCTACGCCGGTCTGGGCAAAGCCCGCGTCCGTCAGAACGCCGTATTTTGTTGCCGTAGCACTCTCCGAATCTTCGTCTGTCGTAACGCCGGCTTTGTTGACAATCAGATTGATCTTGTCGCCTACGTTCAAGATAGTCGCGTCACTAGCACCGGCCTTGATGGTAGCGCCCGTAAGGTCTGTAGGTTCGCCACTGGTGATGGTGAGCATGGTACTGCCGTTGACGGCTTCTTTGGGGATGTAGAAGTTCAGATTTTGGAAATAGCCGATTTCCTTGACTTCGTTGTTCAGGCTGTGGACGTTGAGGGTGTTGCCTGTGCTGGTATTAGATAACCCACCATATAGGCAGAGACCTGATGAGGCAACAGTGCCGTTCAAATTGACTATATTGTTGGTGGCGCTGCCAGTACCATACCCGGCAATGAGGTTGATGTCGTCATCGGCCGTTGTTCCTTCAGAGAAAGTGACGCCATCATTGATGGTGATGGTATTGCTGTCTACTGCTGCGCCATCTCCCCCTTCGATGGTAACACCGGTGCCAATGGAAGTACCTTTCTTCAGAGTTACAGTATTGCTGCTTGCCGTAGGAGCTACGCCTGTATAAATATTGGTACCGCTGCCAATGGTGCCACCGTTGGAAGTGAAGGTATTTCCTTCGGCCACGCCGCTTTCAGCATAACCAATGTATACATTTTTTTGGTTTTCAGCCAGCGTTCCATTTAATTCCAAAGCATTATTTTTGGCTTCTGTTACACCTCTGCCGACTAAAACCCATTTGGAGACCGCATTAAGAATACTGTTTTTCCCTACAATTACTTTATTGTTATTGGCTGTTCCATTACTTGAACCACCGTATACCATATACGGTGTATACGTTATGGTTTTATCCGTACTGCCTATAAATTTAACTGTATTGGAATCTGCATTGTTACCCATAGGCGCTCTGCCACCTATCACCCATCCATTTTGGGAAAGAGCGACATCTCCAATTGTTACCATATTGCCGCTAGCACTGATTCCGTATTGCGAATCACCACCTGTGATATTACTTGTTACGGTTCCTTTTTCTATCGTGACCGTATTTTCATCAGCAGTATTTCCCCCTCCGCCACCATAAACCAGATAAAACAAACCATCGTGTAAAATTACTGTATTACCATTAGTTTGCCCAGTATTTGTTCCAAGGCCGCCATAGATAATACCACCTGTTTGCAGTGCTGTAACTTCCACTTTGTTATAAGATGCATCGCCAGAGTTTGCTTGTCCGCCGTACAGATTAACGCTCTCCGTGTTATTTGGTAAATCAACGTTCACCACATTGTGCGTAACACTGTTCGTTCCACCGTACCCGCCGTATGCATTGTTAACCTGCGCAGCGTCTTTGAGATTCAGTTCATTATTTGTTACTGCACCGCTGTAGCTATACCCCCCCATAGCGTTACTGGCTGTACCTCCTGCTATAGTGACGATATTACTGGGAGAATCTGTCGTTCCTGCCTTTTCATCATCGCCCGTAGGGCCGCTATAGGACCCAACATTGCCTGTTTCGGAATAGGCTGCAGCAATAAATTCCAGTTTGCTAGTCCCACCTGTACTGTCAACGGTCATGTTGATACCGGTTATAGGCTGCGCATCAGCTTCATTGGTATAATGACCAAATAAAGCATTATGTTCGACTTGGTTTGGTGAGAAGCTTTCAAGTTGTATTTTTAAAACCTTTTCTGAGCCCGATTCCGGAATGTAAATATCGTAACTGTAGGTAGCACCTCCCATAGTTATACCTTTTTCTACTGTCAATTGATCTTCACTCGTAATGGTCGTTGCTGCCTGTACAGGCACAGCACTTCCCAGGCTACAGCCCATCATGCTAATGAGTACCAAAAGAACTAATTTCTGATTTTTCGTCATACTAGCACCCCCACTTTCGTCTATTATGACTGGTCTCTTCCCTTATATGATGCAGTGCCTCTTTGATCAAAGGCACTCGTCAAATAAATGAATTTATTTATTAATAACAATTCTTCTTTTTTATTATATCATATCACAATAATTAATCAATATTAATTATTATTTATTATGCAATAGCATTTATCTATATAAAATTATCATTGTTCAAAAATTTATCATTATGGATGAACTCATAATTTTAAAATATAGTTCCGCCATCTTCCTCCTTTATCTGGCGCGTATCAGTTAACCATCTCATAGATACAAAAAGACGCCCCCTGTAAGGACGTCTTTTTGTATCTAAAATTGGTAATTGAAGCGGGCTGCTAAGGTAAAGCCGTGCTGCAGGCCTGTCCAGCCGGTCAGGTGGAGGTCCAACGTGTACGGGTCATCCTTGGTAGCTTCTGTTTGCCAGCCAGCTTCCAGGAAACCGCTCGAACCCTGGAGACTCGGCGACTGCGTACGCAGGCCGTTATAGGTAGCACAGCCGTCACCGCTAAATTCGTATTCCCAGCCTGTGCCAATGTATACCTTTTGATGTTTTCGAATGGTACGGTTCCAACGAACACCTAGTCTGGTAGCAACAGAATCCATGGCATCGAAGTGGTATCGGGCCTGGCCAGCGCTGCTACGCAGGGTAACCGTATCGCTGCATTCATGTGTCCAAAAGAGCTTGGCATACGTATCGAGGCTGGTGTTCTTCTGGAGAGGCCGTACTTTACCGATACCGGCGTGCATAGCTACGTATGGCGAATTCGAGTTGTAGGCAACGCGGGTACCCTCGATGATGCCCGTGTAGTCGCCTTTGATGTGGCCGCCGTGGAGACTGCCTTCGTAATAGAGACCGTCGCTTTTGTCTCTTCGGACGAGGATGCCGCCGCCCAGGTACTGATGTTCCCCATCACCACGGGCGCCGCTGTCGACGAAGGTCGAGTAATTCCCCTTGCCGTATTCCGCGAATGGCATGATTGTGTCGATATACTCCTGTCTCTGAAGACAGCGGACAAGGCCGACGTTGACGTTGAAGCCGTGGCTGCGCACATACGAACCGGTCTTATGACGCAATGATTCACCGCCCATGACGGCATAGGGTGTGAAGCGTGCCATAGCATCCATATTGAGCTTCATGCCAGAGGCATTGTTACTGCCTTTGCTACTGTCCTGACTGTTGACTACAGCGTTTGTCTGGGCAGCTGCCATGGCGCTTTGGACGCCATCTGTAGCGACGAACTGGACGTTATGCTTCAGGCCTGCCAGGCCATCTACTTTTCCTTCGGCAAGAGATTTCGTACCCGGATTCAGTGTAGCTGCCGGTTCGGGCTTAGGTTCGGGTTCCGGTTTTGGTTCAGGCGTTGGTTCGGGTTCCGGCTCTGGTTCAGGTTCTGGTTCCGGCGGTTTAGGCGCTAACTTCATAATAGTGACGATGATCTTATTTGTGCCGTCTTTTTTGACTTCGACGCCCGTCTGAGCAAAACCCGCATCTGTCAGAATGCCATATTTCGTTGCCGTGGCACTCGACTGGTCTTCGTCTGTCGTAACACCGGCTTCGTTGACGAGGAGGTTGATCTTGTCGCCTACGTTCAAGATGGTCGCGTCACTGGCACCGGCCTTGATGGTGGCACCCGTAAGGTCCGTCGCTGCGCCGCCCGTGATGGTGAGCATGGTATCGCCATTTACCGCTTCTTCTGGGATGTAGAAATTCAGGTTTTGGAAAGCGGTGATTTCTTTTACCTTGTTGTTGAGGGTGTAAACATTTATGGTGTTGTTTGTCCCGCTCTTGCCATTGACAATATATGTACCGCTATCGTATTCCTGACTTACCAGGCCACCGCTCAAATGAAGGCCTGCAGCGGAAACCGTGCCTAATAGATTGATGGTATTGTCCTTGGCTTCCGTACGGCCGACGCCGGCCACGATATCGATGTCATCACCATCAGAATCGCCTGCAGCAAAGGTAACGCCATCTTCGATGTTCACCGTATTGCCATCGGCTACGGTGCCTTGGCCGCCATAAAAGACGGTGCCGACGCCCAAGTTAGCGCCTTTTTGGAGGTTGATGGTATTTTCATTGGATTCCACATTCAACGGCCCATAATAATAGGCATAAACAGAATCGGAAGAGCCGCAGACGAGAACGCCTGCGTCCAAGGTGCCTGAGACATTCACGGTGTTTTTATCACCTGTGTTATCTCCGCCATAATTCCAGGCTCCCACAACCAGAGCCCCTTCACCTACATAGCCTTCGATAGTCATGACATTTTCATTGGCCTCTCCGCCCTGACCGGTTGCACTGGCGCTGGCTATGACGTCACCAGAGTATACACGGCCGGTTTTGCCCACAGTGAACATATTGCCATTGGTAATGCCCTTAGGGTATTGTGTAGAGCCCGCCATGAGATTCATTCCCTCTCCCAGCGTACCATCAATTTGTACCGTATTTCCTTTTGCTTCCGTTGTTCCGCGGCCACTTGCCGTATTGTAAGAAACATTAGAAATTTCAGCTCCCCGGTCGATAATCAAATGGTTGTTATTGGCTGGACCAGAAGAGAACCCTGCATATAATTGCTTGAACTGAGTCAGCGTGCCGCTGGTCAAATGAACGGTATTGCCGTTGGCTTCCCCGTCGGTACTATTCATACCGGCTATAATGCCTAAGTTGGAGTTATTCAGCGTCACATCCGTCAGCGTGATAATATTCTCATCGGCTTTGCTGTCCGTAGCGTTTCCATAATTGGAGCTATAGACCCAGCCCCCTACGATTTCACCGCTTACGGTACTGTTCGTGATAATTGTCTGATTATGGCTGGCACTGGTACCGCCTTGGATATAGGCGGTGTGGACATTGCTGATGGTGCTGTCTTCTATTTGGACCGTATTCCGGTCTGCCGTATAGCCTTCATAGCCGCCATAGATATACCTGAAATTGCTGTTGTGCACTATGACCGTATTATCATCCGAGCGGGCGCCGTGGTCTATCTTGCCGTCGTTTGCCGATCTGCCTCCAAAGATGTCCCCGCCTGTGGAGTCCCATACTTCTACGGTATTATGGGAAACGACACCGGTATTGCTGTTGGACTTGCCGCCGTAAAGGCTAAATTCTAAGGCAGAGCCGTTTTTTTTGACACCGTTCATATGGAGCACATTATATGTGGCATTGCCAGTTTGACTGTAGCCGCCATAGGCTTGATCAAATTGCGCGGTATCGCTTATATTGAGTTGATTATTTGTCACCGTGCCGGTATTGCTCATGGCCGCAGCCAGTTCAGAAGCACTGCCGCCTGTCACGGTAACGGTATTGCTAGGTGCCGTACTGCCTTCCGTATAGGCACCGAGAGTACCGGCGTCACCATACGCTCCCGCAAGGTATGCCAAAGTCTGGGTGGTCCCCGTACCAGAAATAGTTACATTTTTACCGGTTACCGGTTCTGCAGCCGTGTCGGTATACGAGCCAAACAGTGCCGTTTTTGAAGGGCTTGCCGGCGTAAACGTTGATAAGTTGATGTTCAGCTGGTCTGCCGCTTGCGCAGGAGCGTAGACCGCATAGGGGCTGCGGCCCATGACCTGTGCGTTTGCAGTGGTCGTCAAATCCTCTGCACTTGTAATAATCGTCTCTGCCTGGACCGGTGTAGCAGGTACCAGGCCACAGCCCATGATGCCCAAAAGCACGTAAAAGGCCAATTTTCTCTTCCCAATCATACTCCCCCACCTCCACCAACATGGTTGGTGCTATCCCTCTCTCTTAGCCACGCCTTCCTTACGAAATGGCTCGATTCCTATCTAATCACGCATCGTTATTTATCTAATTTTATTATAGCATGGTTTTTCATTCATCATGCATACTGATTTGTCATTAATCATTCTTTATTTTGTATAATTCAAATCATATAATTATATACATTGACAAAAAAAGACGCCCTGTGTGGACGTCTTTTGGCTTGTCTTAGCACTTCTTCAATTCTTCTATGAGCGCTTGTGCGCTGGCTTTGCAGTCGCTGATGATGCGTTTCTTGTCTTCTTCGGTGCTGACGCCAGGGACGTACATACAGCCGTAGGTGACGATGGGATCATGGAGTTTCATGCCCGTGAATTCCGCGAGCTGCCGGAAGTTGTAGAGGTATTCTGCCACCGGGCGGTTTTGCGTGCTGCCTGCTTTGTACGTGTCAAAGGGCGCGCCGGCAGTGAAGGAAATGATAAAGTCTTTGCCTTGCAAGGCTGTGCCTTGGCTGCCATAGGCGAAGCCGTGGGCCAGGACTTCTTCTACCCATTTCTTGAGGAGGGCCGGGTAGGAGTACCAGTAGAAGGGAAATTGGAAAACCAGGACGTCGGCTGCTTTGACAGCGTCCTGTTCTGCCGGAATGTCGAAGTGCCAGCCTTTTTCAGCCAAATCTTCGATGGTGATGTCCAGATTGGATTTTTTGATTTCATTTAAGATAGTGGCGTTTGCCAAGGATTGTTCCGGATGGGGATGACCGGCGATAAGTAATATTTTTGCCATTGTGTTCTTGCCTTCTTTCATATATGATATGGTTGTATAGTCAGTTTATTCTATACCTGCTAAGTACATTATATCACTCGATAAGGAGTCTGAATACAAATGAAACGAGAAATTGTGCGAGATATCATTTTCCTTCAGCGTCATGCGGAGGCAGCGACGCTGGAGGATGCGGCTGTAGCTGTGGATTTGCAGGATACGCTGGAGGCGCATTTGGAAACGTGTGCCGGTCTGGCGGCAAATATGATTGGCAGCAACAAGGCCATTATCGCCTTCCGCTATGATAAGAAGACAATTGTCATGTATAATCCTGAAATCGTGAAGACGTCAAAGAACACCTACGCAACGGAGGAAGGCTGTCTTTCCCTGACAGGGACGCGGCCGTGTACGCGTTTTGAAACGATTGAAGTGCAGTATGAGGATGTCCATTTCAAGAAGAAACGGAAGAAATTCACCGGGTTTACGGCTGAAGTGATTCAGCATGAAATGGACCATTTAAAAGGCATTTTGATCTAGCTTTCTCCGGGAAGAAAGCGGGTCCGAAGGAACCGATAGAGGCGTCACATACAGCACCTGACGCAGGCCGAAAACGTCATGGTCCGTGCAGCTGCGAATGCTATGAGCGGGCCAAGTGTAACGAAGCCGGGCTGGCGTACTATGTCATACCCATAGTACGCCAGCCCGGCTTATTTTTAGTCTTTCCGGATTAGGAGCTGTATATTTTCCTTTTGATAGACCGTAAAGATTTCTTTGATGAATTCGTGCCTGAGAACGGCTTCGTCGACGATGTTGCGGATCCGCAGGACGACGTTGAAGGTAATGCCGTAATCACCCATGGTATCGAAGCGGACCAACGGTTCAAAGCCTGTGACGCCGCTTTCACTGCTTTCGAGGATGTCCCGGGCTACGCGCAGCGTCACATCTTCGACGTGCTGCAGGTCGTTGTCGTACGTAATAGTCAGGGGAATGGAAATGGTGCATTCTGCCAAGGGCTGTTCGTAGTTCGTGAGAGTCGCCGAGGCGATGCTTTTATTCGGCACGATGACCATGTTGCCTGTGCCCGTGCGGATAGTCGTATTACGCCAGTTCATGTCCGTTACGCGGCCGGATTCACCGGAAGCAAGGCGGATGTAGTCGCCCATATGTACCTGCCGGGACAGGAGTGTCGTAATACCTGAAAAGAGGTTGGCCAGTGTATCCTGCAGGGCCAGGGCCGACGCCAGGCTGCCTGCACCGAGAGCCGTCAGGAGCGGCGAAATGGAAATGCCGTAGGAACCGAGGATGATGATGAGGCCTACCATGTAGACACCTAAGTCGACGATAGTCGTCAAGATGGATGTCGTGGCCGATTCATTGCCGCTCTTCATGAGCTTGCTTTTCAGATAGCTCGACAGGAGGTGGGCAAAGAAGAAGGTCACCGTAATGATAACGACGCTGTGATAATGGCGCTCTAAGATATTTTGTACAAAATCGGGCAAATTGAGTATACCCTTAGTCAGCTGAATACCCAGGAGAATCCCAAGGAGAGTCGGCATGAAGCGGAACGTATTGCGCCAGCTTTCCCGGCGTACAGGTGTAACACGGCACAAAAGCTCGATGAGGCCGCGGAAGACCCAATGCAAAATAAAAATACCGATGCCGATAAACAGGAAAAAGGCCAGCATGTGCACGTGCGGGCCGCCATGTTCTATTTCTCTGCTCATCATATTATAAACCGAAACAAACCAATCCATTCTCTTCTCCCCCAAGGGTCCTAAAAGACCGCAAAAAATAGACGGGCAGCATGCAAACGGCATGCTGCCCTTGTTTTTGAACGTATTCTATATTAGCTGTTTCGAAGAAAAAAAGCAAGAAAAAGAGACAAAATGACACGAAAATGCAACAATTACTACCGCATTTGTTCCCACCAGTGCGTAAAGGTCTGCTGTGTATCACCGATGCGTACGACCTGGCCGATTTCCGGCGTGGCTAAATAATAGTCTTTTCCGGCTGAAGCAGCGACGATGCGTTTGTACGGTTCATCCCAGTCGTGCATAGACAAGGGGTACTTGCCGTTGTGACAGGGTACGACTTCGCGGGCCCGGAGATCGACGGCGGCCTGGGCTGTTTCTTCGGGCATCATGTGGACAGAGGCCCAATTTTCGTTATACTGGCCGTCTTCAAGGAGAGCCAGGTCAAAGCCGCCAAACTGGTCGCCTATACGCCTGAAGCGGCCGTCGTAACCGCCGTCGCCGCTATAGAATACCTTACGGTCCGGCGTAATGAAGGCAAAGCTGGCGTACAGGGTTTGGTTGCGGTGCAGCATGCGTCCTGAGAAGTGACGAGCCGGCAAGACCCAGACAGTCAGGTCGTCGTCGATCTTGACCGACGTATTCCAGTCTTCTTCAGCGATCTTAGACAAGGGGTAGCCCCATTTTTCATAGTAGCCGCCGTTGCCCAGGCCTGTGACGACGTGCTTGACCTTAGGCTCAATGGCACGAACGAAGTCGTAATCCAAGTGATCCCAATGATCGTGAGACAGGACCATAACGTCGATGTCGTCCGGTATATCGTCAGGACCATAGACGTTACTGCCGTCAAAGGCTTTGTCTACGAAGGGCACTGGTGACGCATACGTAGCGGCAATGGGATCGATGAGGATTTTCTTACCGTGCAGCTGCATATAAAAGGACGAGTGACCCAGCCAGACGACGACGTCCTGCTGCGGGTCCAGTGCTTTGAGATCCGTTTTTTCCGCAACCATAGGCACGGCAGGAATGGTCTTGCCCGGTGTAGGAAAGAGAAATTCTTTCCAAAAAGACCACGACGGTGTTACAGGCGTGTGCGGCGTCTCCGGCACGAACTGGCCGTTCACATAGTGTGGTGACGCTTCAATGCGGGCCTTGCACTCAGGCGTAATGAGCGGATCCATCTGTGGCAGCGAGACAAACCAATACGCGCCGGCGCCAATAACGGCAATGATAGCGGCGAGCCATTTGAGTACAGTAACAAACATAGTGTATCTTCCCCCATACGTAAAACTTCCACGGGAGAAGAGACTCTCGTGGAAGCAGGAATCGCTAAGAAATCAGAGTTTTAGCAGTGCCGGCAGCTTGTCTTCCAGCTGAATACCCTGACGCGGGTCGATACCCGAATCGAGAGTAGCCTGAATGACTTCGCTTAGGAAATCGGCGGCAATGTGCGTGCTTTCTGCCAGGGCTTTGCCCTTGAGTACGCAGCCCGTAATGACGCTCGTAAAGATATCGCCTGTGCCACAGGTACCAAAGGGAATACGCGGTACAGCGTAGATCTGGAAATCGTCTTCGCCGGCACTCTGGCTGACGACCTGGATTTCATTGGCTGCACCCGGTACAGAGGTGATGATGATCTGTTTTGGCCCCAACGCCAGAAGCTTGCGGCAGAGCGTTTCCAATTCATCCCGCGTTGGCGCCGTTTCACGCCACGGTGTATCCGTCAAGAGGCAGGCCTCTGTGTAGTTCGGTGTTATAAGACCGGCAACGGCGACGAGTTTCTTCATTTCTTCTACCATGGACTGATCGAATACAGCGTAGAGCTGGCCGTCATCGGCCATAGCCGGATCGACGATAACCAGCTGGCCGTCTTTAGCAAAGCGCGTAACGGCTTCACGGACGACAGCGGTCTGGGCAGCGTTAGCCAGGAAGCCACTGTAAATCGCGTCGAAATGGAGATTTAATTTTTCCCATTTGGCCATCATATCGGCCATGAAGGGTGTCAAATCGTTAGAAACGAATTCCCCATAGGTCAGGTTGTTGCTAAAAAGGGCTGTCGGGAAGGGACAGACCTGGGAGCCTAAGGCAGAAATTACAGGAATGGCTGCGGTCAAGGAACAGCGGCCAAAGGAACAAAGATCATGAATTGCCAATACACGTTTTATCGTCACGGGAACCATCTCCTAACTCACATTCTCTTCTATTTGTCCTTTTATTATACAACGTAAGAATAGAAAATAGAATACCAAATTTATCTATTTTCTACAATCTATACGCTTTCACCATATTCGCATATAAAAACTCCCTATAGTCTTTCGAGTATGCGAACAACTATAGGGAGTCTTTTAACCTATATGGTCACAGCTTAGCGGTACGATGCCTGATAAATGTGAATAATATCCTCATCAGAAAGTTCTGCCGGATCGAAGAGGAACAAGGGTCCCATACTGTCACGGGCATTCTTGGCCATCTTGGGGAATTCGTCAGGCGTAATGCCATAGTCGCTCATTTTCAGGTCGGCTACGCCGCACGCTTCCTGCATAGCCTTGAGAGCTGTCAGGAAATCTTCCGGTTTATTGGCATCGACGACGCCCATGGCCCGGGCCATATCGATGAAGCGGTCGTCGCAGGCGTGTTTTTCGATAAAGGTGGCAAAATAGGCCAGAGAGAGCATGATCAAGCCGGCGCCATGGGGCAATTCCTGGTGGTACGCCGAAAGGGCGTGTTCCAGGCTGTGTTCGCTCGTGCAGGTGCTGACGTCCATGGAGTAGCCGCCCAGCGTATTAGCAAAGGCTACCTGTGTACGCGCGTCGAGGTTGCTGCCATCGGCGACGGCAATAGGCAGGTAGTGGGCCAGCTTCTTAATGGCCGTCAATTCTACCATTTCGCCGGCTTCGTTACAGCCCTTGGAAATGTAGCCTTCTGCATTATGGAAGAAGGCATCAAAGCCCTGGAAAGCCGTGAATTTTGGCGGTACAGTCAGCATCAGTTCCGGATCGACAATGGCCAAAACAGGCATTTTGCCAAAGAAGGCCGTCTTTTCATTGGTCACAGGGTTGGTCACGACACCGCCGGCGTCGACTTCACTGCCCGTGCCGGCACTGGTCGTAATGGCGATAAAGGGCAGGGCCGGTTCGGTCTGCGGTTTCTTGCCGCCTGAGCCCATGGCAACGTAATCCCAGACGCGGCCGCCTTTTTGGGGAATCATAGAAGCGATGACCTTGGCCGAGTCCATGACGGAGCCGCCGCCTAAACCGATGACAAAATCGCACTGGTTCTGCTGGCCAAATTCTACGCCTTCCTGGATGGTCGGTTCCAGCGGATTGGCCTGAATTTTATTGAAAATGACGTGGTCTACGCCCCACTGCTGTAATTCGCCGAGCAGCTTATCCAGGCTGCCATTGGTCTTGACGGATTTACCGTTGGAAATGACAATGAGCGCCTTCTTGCCTGGTGCGGCTTCTTTATGCAACGTGCCCAGTTTGCCCGGGCCAAATAATACCTTTGTCGGAATATTCCAAGTGTAACTCATAGTACTTGCCTCACTTTCTATAAAAAGGAAAGATTCTTTTGAATGACCTGCTTACTACATTTCAATATTTCATATAGTATTGGTTATTCTTCTCATAGTATAGCAAAATTGCCTTAGTCCTGCAATGTTTCCCGCGTAGTTGCGTCCATGCCAAAAGGCCTCTCCGCTAAACCGGAAAGGCCTTTACATTTTTTGCTTATTTTGTTTCCGGCTGCAAGGGGCCATAGTAAAAGGATGCTGTGGCCCCGCCGTCAACTAAAAAGGTCGAACCGGTAATGAAGCCGGCCCGTTCGCTCATGACGAGTTCTGCCACATCGGCTACTTCGTCAGCCGTACCGGGACGACCGGCCGGGCATTTTGCGAACATGTTCTTGTAAAAATCGCCGCGAATACCGTTGAATTCGTCCAATGCCAAGGGCGTGACGATGATCCCCGGTGCAATGGCGTTAATACGGGCTCCCCGCCTTCCCCAGCGGACTGCTTCGTACATGACGCGTTTTTCATTACACCGCTTCGCCAGCTGATACGCATGGAGCGTGTCACGAATCTGTGACGTTTGCAAGAACGGTAATTGGAGCAATTCTTCTGGCGGGGTCATAGCTAAGGCCCGGTCTTCTGCTGCCGTGAGGGCAGGCATACGATGGCCGGACTGGCTGGAAATGATAACCCCGGCACCACCGGGAGCTATGACCTGGCCTGCTTCTTCAAGAAGCACGGCCGTACCGTACAGATCAACTTTTAAAATGGTTTCTATCGATGCCTGGGACGGCGAAACGCCGGCACCGTTGATCAGCCCTGTAATGGGCCCGTAGGACTGTCCTTTTTCAATAAAGGCCCGAATATCGTCACGGGACGACACATCAAGCGTCGCCGGTTCCGCATCAAAGCCAGCCTGCTGCAACAGTGTGGCTGCCGCTTCGGCATGGTCCTTTTTCAGGTCACCGATGAGGATTTTTTTTCCTGTCCCCAGGCGTCTTGTAATAGCCAGAGAAATCTGGCCGGCACCGACAACCAGCATGATTTTCTTATCCATATACTATACCGCCTTTCTGTTTCCCAATCAGCCAGGCTCCGTATACTGCGCAGTATCTTTCATGCCTGTACCTATATTGTATAGGAGATACGGCGACAAATCAATTCCAATTTCGGTGCTATACAATTAGGGATTCTTATTTCCCGAGTTTTTCTTCAAACATAGCGACGAAGTCAGCAATGTATTCTTCTGTCTGTTCCTTATTCCAGAAGGCATAATAATCGCGCGTTACCTGTTTGCCATCTTTCATGAGCGGCAAGAGCTGGATGCCGCTGTTGTCAGCGTTGACGGGCTGACGGCATTCGGACAGATAGTAGCCCCGGTTGGACAAGACGAAGAGCTGTGCTTCTTCTAAGTTGGCTGCCTGGACAAAATCGCCCTGGACGCCAAAATAGTCGCGATAAAAGGCTTCATCAGCGGACTGCTGGGCCGGCGTCGTAATGATGATGCACGGCGTATTTTTCAGATCGTCCATCGTAATATCTGACAATTGGCCCAAATAGCTTGTTTCCGGTAATTCTACGTAGACCTTTTCCTGGATGAGGAACTGGTTGACATATTTATCGGCAGGCTGCCGGCGCAGGTCATTAAAGACCAGATCGGCTTTGCCTTCCCGTAAAAGGTTGTATAAGTCATCATGTGTACCGCTTACGAGGTAGAGCGGCAAATGCGGATATTTCTGACGAAATTCCGGGATGATCTGCTGCAATTCCGTGCCGTGATATTGGCGCGGATAGCCTACGGTAAATACCTGTTTAATACCCTGGTCGAGCAATTTCGTTTCTTCGCACAGGCGGTCGAAATCGTGGATCAGGATGAGGCTCTTGCGGTAGAAATGTTCACCTGCCGGCGTAAGAGAAAATTTTCGTCTGTCACGGTTGAGTAATTTGACGCCCAGTTCCCGTTCCAGCGCCTGAATCTGCTGTGATACGGCAGATTGGGAAATGTTGCATTCTTCTGCAGCTTCAGTAAAGTTGCGGCAGCGCACGACTGCCTGAAAGTATCGCATTTGTTTAATCATGTTTTTTACCCTTCATACTCTCTCTCTAATTACATTAAAAAACTATGGATGCCCTATTCAATCGGGTGAATAGGAAAAAGGATATATTTCACAAATGCCCTTTTGTATTCTTCCATAGTTTACCTTTATACTCATAAATTATTTTATCGTTTATGTTAACAAAATGTCAAGGGTTTCAAGATAAGGTTTATACATCTTTTAAGTTTCAAGTCTTATTTCCCGTTTTGGCTCTTTTCCATCATATCCTTTGTGTTATTCATTTTTTACTTGTGATTTTTAGTTTTTTATATATCTCAAAAAGAAATATATACGTGCCCCCTAGTGGCAAAGCTGCCATTTGGATTACTGGCTGCCAGAGAAAAGGTAATACGAGAGAAACCGTCAGCCTGAACGATACAGAAAAAACCGGTTTTCTTCCTATCTCTTCATTTTACACCTAAATTGTCTCTTGTATATACAGAAAAGCCTATGTATCGCATATTTTCTCTATTCGGATATGCATTTTAGTCATTTCTAATTTGCATTTAATAATAAATTAAATAGTCGTCTTTTCATTAATAACTTTTGAACTTTACATGTTTTATGATAAAAACAAAATATTTTTCACGAAATATCTTTACAAATTAACAAATACGTGTATAATCTACAGTTGTTACGGATGTACAAAACTTATTCGAGGGGGAATGTCTTATGAGGAAGAATATCTTCCGCACCAAAAGTATCAACGAGTTCATTTTAGAAACCAAGAAGGACGGCGGTATGAACCGCGTTCTCGGAACCTTTGGCCTGACAATGCTGGGGATTGGGGCCATCGTAGGGACAGGGATCTTCGTTCTGACAGGGGTGGCAGCTGCGAATTATTCCGGTCCTGCACTGATTATTTCTTTCATTATCGCTGCTATTGCCTGTGGCTGTGCAGCTCTCTGTTACGCTGAATTCGCTGCCATGGTGCCCGTTGCCGGCAGTGCCTACACATATGGCTATGTAGCCCTGGGGGAATTCTGGGCTTGGGTCATCGGCTGGGATTTGATTCTGGAATACGCCTTCGCCGTATCGGCTGTAGCCATTGGCTGGTCCGGCTATTTCAACAATATCCTTATGAATTTGGGTATTACACTGCCTCAGGCCCTGACCATGGCTCCCTATGATGGCGGACTCGTCAATCTGCCGGCTATTGCTATTTTGGCTCTTATTGCCTTTATTAACATTCATGGTGTACAGCAGAGCGCTACTGTCAACAACATCATTGTCGGCATCAAATTGGCCGTCGTTGCCTTATTCCTAGCCTTGGGCGTGAGCCACGTAGAAACGACCAACTGGGTTCCCTTTATGCCCTTTGGCTGGTCTGGTGTCTTTGCCGGCGCTTCGATCATCTTCTTTGCCTACATTGGCTTTGATGCCGTTTCCACAGCAGCTGAAGAAGTAAAAAATCCGCAGAGTGATTTGCCCCGCGGCATTATTCTTTCTCTCATTATCTGCACGGTTCTTTACATCGCCGTTTCTGCTGTCCTCACCGGCATGGTACCGTATCTTGAATTCAAGACAACAGCTGCTCCGGTTGCCTTTGCCCTGCAGAGCGTCGGCTACCACTGGGGTGCCGCAGCCATTTCTGTCGGCGCCATTTGCGGTCTTTCTTCGGTACTCCTGGTCATGAGCTTTGGCCAGAGCCGTATACTCTTCGTTATGTCCCGTGATGGTCTCTTGCCGAAATTCTTCGGTCACGTTCATCCGAAATATAAGACGCCGGCCCGCAGCTCCCTGCTGGTCTTCATCATTACGGCCGTTACAGCAGGCTTCCTGCCCATCAATATCGTTGCCGAAATGACCAACATCGGTACGCTTTGTGCCTTCATCATCGTCTCCGCTGCAGTTATCGTCTTGCGCAAAAAGGCTCCGAACCAGGCCCGTGCCTTCAAGTGCCCCCTCGTTCCGGTCATTCCGGCCTTGGCAATTCTCTTCTGTGGCGTCCTTATTTATATGCTGCCCTTAGTCACACAGATCCGCTTCGTCGTCTGGCTCGTTCTGGGCTTTGCCATTTACTACTTCTACGGCTACAATCACAGTATCTTAACGACACTGCGCCGCAGTACCGTACCGCTTGAAGATGGCACTGTTCCCGTAGCTACAGCAGAAACGGTACAGGACAAAGGTCATATCATCGATATCCATCATTAATCACATATCCCTAACTAATGAAAAGACCGCCTGCACATACGCCGCAGGCGGTCTTTTCGCATATATTTAATTTTTACTGGCTCAACCGGGCTGCCATGGCTTTGACAGCTGCCATATCTTTAGGAAATTGAAATTCCTGGTGTTCCTTTTTTTCCGTTTCGCTGAAAGAGGCCATATTGAATTTGCTGTAGTCTTCTACTTGCAGCGTATTGCACGCCGCATAGATGGAGACCGTCCCTTTAAGGTAGCGGAAGAGGTCTTCTGTCCGTTTGAATTGTTCCTTGTAGGTCTTTTCGTAGTATTCGTAGGGAGCATTCATGGTGTAAATGAGGCCGACGTTGATTTTCTTATCTACATAGGACGAATAGTCATCATACGAGAAGGAACAGAAAATAAGCCGTTCTACGAGGGCCCGGAATTGGGCTGTCGGTTCACCAAAATAAATAGGCGTGCCAATGATCACGGCGTCAGCGGCGAAGATGGTATCAATGAGCGGCGAAAAGCCATCGGGCCAGAAACAATGACAGCGGCGGCCGTCCTTTTTCTTACAGGCCAGACAGCTGCGACAGCCTGTACCTTTAACGTCATAGAGATCGACGTATTCTGTTTCTGCTCCGGCTTCGCAGGCGCCAGCTTCGGCAGCCTTCAGCAAATGGGCTGTATTCCATTTTTTACGGGGACTGGCATTGATGAGTATTGTTTTTTTCATGGTGATTACCTCCTGTATGTGTTTGGTCAATTTCTTTGCCGGGCTTTGCATTTTGCCTCTGCTGAGTCCTGCAGGCCCGCTTATCTCGCAGGGAAAGCTTTTTATATTATTATACGTCATATTTTGTTATACGGAAACTGCAATTGCACAAAATAATACTAAGAAATAACTAACACAAAGTAAGAATTTGTGTTATTATATAACTAAGAAGTGGGAAAAGCGAAAAGCCGTGCTTCAGCGTGCGCGTGTGAAGTACGTGAGGGGTTTTCGCTTCACCCCATTTTCCGTCCAACAGATATTATCTCTCAACGTATTATATTACAAGGAGGTTCTTTGCTATGGATTTTGCTAAGACGAAAATTACAAAAATTGTTCAGGAAACGAGTGACACATACAGCTTCATTCTCGACGTTCCCGCAGGTTTTACGTGGGTAGCCGGCCAGCACGTACTTTGGAAATTACCGGGTTTTGAACTGGCTGAAGAAGATCGTGATACGCGTGTATTTACGATTGCATCGGCTCCGGAAGATGGCTATCTCATGTTTACAACACGTATTGCCGATCCCCATACGAGCTTCAAAGAAGTATTACTCCACAAAATCAAGGTAGGCGATCCCATGGAAGTTGCCAAACCGATGGGCACGTTTGCTTTTGATACGGAACATTACAAGAAGACCGTTGTCCTGGCCGGTGGTATCGGGATTACGCCGATTCGGGCTCTCCTGCGTCATTATATGGAAGCTCCCGTTGCAGACCATAAATTGACGGTCCTCTATTCGGATGACCGCGGCGAATTCGCCTACAAGGATTTCTGGGAAGAAATGAAAGCCAAGGTTCCGGCCATCGATTTGCAGCTCATTTCTATCCGCGACAAATTCATGAGCGGTACAGATGATTATGCCAAGGCTAACGGCAATGAAGCAGAATATCTGGTTGCCGGTTCGCCGGGCATGAACAAAGCTTTCACAGAACGGCTGGAAGGCTTAGGTGTCAAAGCCGAAAATATCAAGACCGACGTTTTCATGGGCTACTAAATACATAATGTGTGAGGGTGCGCCAAGGCGTACCCTCATTTCTTTTACCACGCAAAAACAGCGCTTTTGCAGAACTGTCTGCAAAAGCGCTGTTTTATGTAAGGAATTAGTCTTCCGGCATATCTTCCGGGAATTCACCGTTGTGATATACGTCCTGTACGTCGTCGATATCTTCGAGGGCGTCGATCAGGTTTTCCAGTTTTTTGCCATCTTCTACACTGAGAGAAATGGTGTTGTCCGGAACCATCGTAATCTGGGCATGTTCCGTTTCGATGTTGTTGTCGGCCAGGGCTTTTTCTACGTCGTCGAAGACGTCAGGAGCCGTGA
This sequence comes from Caecibacter sp. AF58-12pH5A, assembly GCF_027681725.1. Classification (NCBI taxonomy): domain Bacteria; kingdom Bacillati; phylum Bacillota; class Negativicutes; order Veillonellales; family Veillonellaceae; genus Caecibacter; species Caecibacter sp. AF58-12pH5A. The sequence goes on from NZ_JAQDBC010000001.1 coordinate 107,746, forward strand.
TGATTTCGAATTCGTCATCGCCGGTCTTGACGTCGTCGGCACCGGCATCGAGAGCCACTTCAAAGAGCTGTTCTTCTGTGGCGTTGTCTTTGCTGACGATGAAGATACCCTGGTTTTTGAACATCCACGATACGCAGCCTGTTTCACCGAGGTTACCACCGTGTTTGCTGAATTCATGACGAACAGCAGCTGCTGCACGGTTACGGTTGTCCGTGAGGACGTTGGCTGTGACAGCAACGCCTGCCGGGCCGTAGCCTTCGTACGTGATTTCTTCGTAGTTCTGGCCTTCAGAAGCGCCTGCGCCCTTCTGGATAGCACGTTTGATATTGTCTTTTGGAATGTTGTTTTCCTTAGCTTTCTGCAGAGCGAGCTTCAAACGCATGTTGCCTGTCGGGTCCGCGCCGCCCATACGTACGGCAATGGTGATCTCACGAGAGATTTTCGTCGTGATCTTGCCGCGGATGGCGTCGTTTTTGCCTTTTTTGCGCTTAATGTTCGCCCATTTGGAATGTCCAGACATGCTAGTTCCTCCTTCGTTATTGCCACCATTCTTCGCCGGCCAGGCGGTCTAAGATGATGGCCGCGGCGGAGCGGACGGAAAGGTGGTTATATTCCCCGGCCCCGTAGATAGGTTCCAGGATATAATCGAATTTTTCCATTGTTTCTTTAGTCATGCCATAGCCTGTGCCGAGCAGCAACAGGATGGGCGTAGCCTCGGTCTCCCGTTTGGCGCGCAGGTCCTTGTAGGAAATAGTATTCGCATAGGTCCGCGCATCTGTCGTGACGACGTAAGGGCGCTTGCCTTCGCTCTCCGTGACAGCTGCCACAGCCGCTTCAATGGAAGGGCGGATGTCCAGAATATCAAAGGCTTCTGTGCGGTAGGCGTTGTAATTCTTACCGACAGAACTATGCCAGAACCCGGTGATCTTGCGGACCATATCGAGCTGGCCTTCGATGTGATGGATGATGAAGTATTTCTTCACGCCGTACGTCTTGGCCGAGCGGGAAATGTCGTGCAGGTCATAGTTGGTAATGGCCGTAGCAATGACGTTGAAATTTTTATCGTAAATCGGGTAATGCACCAACCCTACATAGAGTGATGATTTCATAGTTCCAGTTCCTTTTTCAGTCTGGCCAGGATTTCCTTGTCTTTTTTGGACAACTGGCTGTGCGCGAGGAGATCTGGCCGCAACGCGAGTGTCCGGGCCAGAGCCTGGGTGCGGCGCCATTCAGCGATTTTCGCGTGGTCTCCGTTGCGCAGGACCGGCGGTACGTCATGGCCGCGGAAGCTGGCTGGTTTGGTATACTGCGGATATTCGAGGAGGGACGCATAGAACGAGTCTTCTACGGCACTGCCTGCAGAGCCGAGTACACCGGGCAGCATACGGGCTACGGCATCGGTGATGGCCATGGCCGGTATTTCGCCACCGGTAAGGACATAGTCGCCGACGGAAATGGTTTCGTCAGCCAGGTATTTTTCGACGCGGTAATCGACGCCCTCGTAATGGCCGCATAGCAAAATGAGCTGGTCATACTCTGCCAGCTCACGGGCCTTGACCTGATTGAAGGTAGAGCCTGCCGGACCCATGAGGACGACCCGTCGTTTGGGCACATCCCGCCGCACTGTTTCCACAGCGGCATAGAGGGGACCGGCTTTCATCAGCATGCCACAGCCGCCGCCGTAGACCGTATCATCGGCCATGCGATGCCGGTCGTAGACAAAGCTCCGCGGACTGGTAACATCAAGTTCGAGGAGTCCTGCCGCACGGGCACGGCCAATAATGCTGTGCTGATAAAACGCTTCTATGAACTCAGGAAATAAGGAAATTATATCGATTCTCATTCGTCTACCCACTCTGGCGGATCTACCACCATTTTCTTCGCGTCTATATCGATAGAGCGAACGACGTCGGGGATGGCAGCAAACAGGAGCTCCTTACCTAAGTCGTCGTGGACGACATAGACATCGTTACTGCCTGTCTTGAGGACGTCAGCCACCTTGCCCAGGACATGGCCATCTAAGTCATAGACGGTAATGCCGATGATATCAAATACGTAGTACTGCCCTTTTTTCAGCGGCACGAGCTCTTCGCGCGGAACCTGAATCAGTTTTTTGACCAGTGCTTCCGACGCGTTGCGGTCGTCGACGCCGACGAATTTCATGAGCACGACGTTTTTGTGCAGGCGGGCTGCAGCTACCTCATATTTCTTGCCATCGATGTAGGCATGTTTCATATTGAGAAACCGTTTGGGGAAATCTGTTTCCGGATAAATACGAACATCACCCCGCACGCCGTGCGGGGCAACTATTTGACCTATGGTAAAAAGCTCCATGTCTTTCATCGTATGTTACTGGCGGAAGGCAACGATCTTGTCATCTTCCAGCAAGATTTCCATGCCCATAAGCTTGCCCAAATCATCGCCGATTTTGACGGTAACGGCTTGGTCAAGAGTTCCCTGTCTGATTTCAGAACCGATTTCCAGTGCTTCGGCTGCTTCGCGGTCGCTCTGGGCCTTCGCTTTGGCAGCGGCAAGGCGCTGCTTCTGTTCTTCTACCTGAGCGCGCAACGAAATGAGGCCCTGTGCGTCGATTTTGGCCTGTTCGGTCATCATGCGCTTAGCCTGGAATTCCAGATTCTGAGCTTCACGATCGATATCGCTCAATGCCTGGTCAGTATTTCTGATGATTTTGTCTTTCAGTGCCTGCGTAACCTTCGATTTTACAACCACGGGGACACGCAATGTAATCTGATCCATGCTTCCTCCTATACGATATCCACTGATACTTTTTTATTAGCTTTCACAGCAGCGGCCTTGACGACAAGACGCAAAGCCTTGGCAATCTTACCTTGTTTGCCAATGACCTTGCCCATGTCTTCCGGTGCTACGTGAAGCTGATAGACTTCGAGGCCTTTCTTCTGAATCTTGGTAACAGTAACCGCTTCCGGACACTTTACCAATGCCCGTGCAATACAAGCAATTAATTCTTCCATAGTATCCAGCCTCACTTACTTTTTGGATGCTTCAAACTGAGCCATGATGCCAGCTTTTTTGAAGAGAGAACGAATCGTTTCGGTCGGCTGTGCACCTTTACCGAGCCAAGCCAAAGCTGCTTCTGTGTCTACAGAGAGGCTTTCGATGCCCTTAGCGGGATCGTACTGGCCAAGCGTAGCAACAGGACGGCCGTTGTTACGAGCGTTGTGGGAATCAGCAACAACTACGCGGTAAACCGGTTTCTTCTTTGCACCTAAACGTGCTAAACGAATTTTAATCATGAGTTTCACCTCCTTGTGTTAGTATACACGGCTCGTGACGAGCCCCTTAGAAAGGCAGACGCGGCAGGAAGCCCCGTCGTTTGTTACCCTGCATTTTCTTCGCCTGTTTCATCATCTTCTGCATATCCGTAAACTGTTTAAGCAGGCGGTTGACATCCTGCACACGCGTGCCACTGCCTTTGGCAATGCGGCGTTTGCGGCTATCCTTAATCAGCATTTTCGGATTGGAGCTGGCGCGTTCCTGCGCCGTCATGGACTGAATAATGGCTTCAATATGTTTGAACTCCCGGCCGTCCATGTCTATTTTATCTATTTCCTTCTTGTACTTGCCAATGCCCGGGATGAGGCTGACCAGACTGCTCATATTGCCCATTTTCTTGACCATATTGAGCTGGGAAAGGAAATCGTCGAAGGTAAAGGAATTACTCTTCATGGCCCGTTTCATTTCGGCCATCGATTCTTCATCGAAGGCTTCCTGGGCCCGTTCGATAATCGTTTCGACGTCGCCTAAATCGAGGATACGCGACGCGTAGCGATTGGGGTGAAATTCTTCGAGACCGTCGAGCTTTTCGCTGACGCCAATGAATTTGATCGGCTTGCCTGTGACGGCCTTGATAGAAAGGGCCGCACCGCCGCGGGCGTCACCGTCGAGCTTGGTCATGATAATGCCGTCAATACCGAGGGCTTCATTAAAAGCCGTTGCGGCCGTAACAGCGTCCTGGCCGGTCATGGCGTCGACGACTAAGAGAATTTCGTGTGGTTTGACGCTCTGCTTGATATTAACCAGTTCATCCATGAGTGTTTCATTGATATGGAGACGGCCTGCCGTATCGATGATGACGACATCCTTCAAGTGGCTGAGCGCGTACGGCACAGCGTGCTGGGAAATAGCGACCGGATCCTGGCTGCCTTCTTCTGTGTAGACCGGCACGTCCAAATCCTTGCCGAGCACCTGCAGCTGTGTAATAGCAGCCGGCCGGTATACGTCGGCTGCGACCAGCATGGGGTTCTTGCCCTGCTGTTTCAATTTTTTGGCCAGCTTGGCTGCCGTCGTCGTTTTACCGGCGCCTTGCAAACCAACGAGCATGATGATCGTCGGCGGGTTGCTCGCCATGGCAATACGGCTTTGCGTACCGCCCAGGAGCTCCGTCAATTCATCGCGGACGATCTTGATGACCGTCTGGGATGCGTTCAGGCTGCCGAATACTTCTTCGCCTACAGCCTTTTCGCGGACGCGCTTGATGAAATCCTTGGCGACGGCAAAGTTGACATCCGCTTCCAGGAGGGCGCGGCGCATCTCTTTCAGCGCTTCGTTTACATCTTCTTCTGTCAGTTTGCCTTTGCCGCGCAGCTTTTTAAAGGCTGCCTGAAATCGTTCGGAAAGACTTTCGAATGCCATGAGGAAGCCTCCTTTGTCATGACGAAATTACAACTCTATACGTTCCAGTGTTTCCCGGGCCTTAGCTGTTTCTCCTGTATCGAGAAGGCTTACGGCCTGGTCGATACGGGCCCGCACGCTATCGAAGCGCGTGAGCAGCTGCAGTCGTGTTTCATAGCTTTCCAGTGCTTTCGAAGCTCTATTGAGCATATCGTACGCGCCTTGCCGGGAAATCTGCAGTTCTTCACCGATTTCGCTGAGGCTGAGATCGAGATTGAAATACATATCCAGGCACCGGCGCTGCCGTTCAGTCAGGAGCGGCCCGTATATATCGAGGAGCCGGCCCTTGCGTACTACGTCTTCAATCATGGTTTCACCACCTCGTGCAAACTCGTACTGTGATAGTATACCCTATGAGGAAAACGCTGTCAAGTACTTCTACTTGTCAGATTGGAAATTTCTTTTCTTTTTCCCGCACACGGACGCAAAAAAAGAAGGCTTGCGCCACCGGTGGTCCCAGGGACGCAGTCCTTCTCTCCAGTACGTATTATGAGTATTAATGATGGAACAGGCGGACATGGGTCATGGCCATGGCAATGCCATACTTGTCACACGTTTCGATGACATTATCGTCACGGATGGAACCGCCGGCCTGGGCGATGAAATCTACACCGCTGCGGTGAGCCCGTTCGATATTGTCGCCAAAGGGGAAGAAGGCATCGCTGCCGAGAGCTACGCCGTGCAACTGGGCAATCCAGGCTTTCTTTTCTTCCCGTGTAAGCGGTGCCGGCTGCTCTGTAAAGAGATCCTGCCAAATGCCATCGGCCAGGACGTCTTCGTAGTCATCGGAGATGTAGACGTCAATCGCGTTGTCGCGGTTCGGACGGCGTACGTCGTCGCGGAAAGGCAAAGCCAATACCTTCGGGTTCTGGCGGAGCCACCAGACATCGGCTTTGTTGCCGGCCAGACGCGTGCAGTGTACGCGCGACTGCTGGCCTGCGCCTACGCCGATGGTCATGCCGTCTTTTACGTAGCATACGGAGTTAGACTGGGTATATTTAAGGGTAATAAGGGCAATCATGAGATCCCGCTTGGCTGCCTCAGTGATGGTCTTGTTCTGTGTCGGGATTTCACCAAAAAGGTCCGTCGTGATTTTTACGTTATTGCGGTCCTGTTCGAAGGTAACGCCGAAGACTTCTTTCGTTTCCGAAACCTGCGGTACGTAATCGGGATTAATCTGGAGTACACAGTAGTTGCCCTTTTTCTTTGTCTTCAAAATAGCCAGGGCTTCATCTGTGTAACCCGGAGCAATGACGCCGTCCGATACTTCACGCTTGAGGAGCGTTGCCGTCGGTACGTCGCATACGTCGGAAAGGGCGACAAAATCGCCGTACGAGCTCATACGGTCGGCACCACGGGCGCAGGCATAGGCCGTAGCCAAGGGGGATAATTCCAAATCGTCGACCCAGTAAATGCGTTTCAGCGTATCGCTCATTTCATTGGCTACGGCAGCGCCGGCCGGGCTGACGTGTTTAAAGGACGCTGCTGCCGGCAGCTTCGTTGCTTCTTTCAGTTCCTTTACGAGCTGATAGCTGTTCAGGGCATCGAGCAGATTGATGTAACCTGGACGGCCGTTGAGTACCGTAAAGGGCAAATCACTGCCGTCTTTCATATATACGCGGGCCGAAGCCTGGTTGGGATTGCAGCCATACTTTAATTGCAGTTCTTTCATGATTAATCCTCCCATATTGTCCCTAATAAACAAAAATACCGACACTTCCGGACTCTTTGCCCAGACGGTCGGCTCTACATCGGCATGCTCCCTGTGGTTTCTAGTCCACTCTCCGTCAGTCACATGCTTCCGTATTTATTATACAAAGTAACATACCCTTATGTCAACGTTTTCCCTCGTCGTTACGAGGGAAAGGACGTTTTTTGCATACTAAAAGCCAGGCTGCATCCTTTTGGGAATACAGCCTGGCTGTGTATGTTAGGTGCGGTTGACGAGTGCTTCCGGGCGTTGCATGCGGCGGATGACATCTAAGACTTTTTTCTTGATTTTGTCTACGATGCTTTCGTCTTTAGTCTCCCCCACCCAGTCTTCACCGCTGGCTTTAGCAAATTCTTTAAGCAGCTCTTTCTGCTTGGCATTCATGCGTTTTGGCGTGTTGATGTTGACCTGTACGTGGTGATCACCGCGCCGGCCGCTGCTGCCGAGAATTTGTACGCCATGTCCTTTGATGCGGAAGACCGTACCGGTTTGCGTACCTGCCGGGATTTTCAGATCTACCTTGCCGTCCAGCGTATCGACGCGGATGGTGCAGCCCAGTGCCGCCTGGGCAAAGCTGATGGTCTGGCGCGATACGATGTCGTTGCCTTGGCGCGTAAAGTTCGGATCTTCGCGGACGAAGATATAGACGTACAGGTCGCCGTAGCCACCGCCACGAACCCCTGCTTCGCCTTCACCGGCTACGCGCAGCCGCGAGCCGTTATCGACGCCGCCAGGAATCTTGATCTGCAATTTCTTGCGTACATTGACCTTGCCTTCGCCATGGCATTTCTTACATTTTTCGTGAATCACCTTGCCTGTGCCGCCGCAATGGGAACACGTACGGACATTGACCATCTGGCCAAAGGGCGTATTTTGTACGACCCGCTGCTGGCCTGTGCCGTGGCAGACAGGGCAAGTATCTACCTTGCTGCCCGGTTCGGCGCCTTCGCCGTGGCAGTGATCACAGATTTCATCTTTTGGTACTTGGATTTCCATTTCCGTCCCAAAAGCAGCCTGTTTGAAAGAAATGTCTACGTCGAAACGGAGGTCTGCCCCCCGTTCCGGACCGTTAGACTGACGGCTGCCCTGGCCACCGAAGAAGGAATCAAAGATATCGCCAAAACCGCCAAAGCCACCTTGGCTAAAGCCGCCCTGACCGAAACCGCCAAAGCCGCCGAAGCCACCAAAGCCCTGGCCGGCACCGGAAGCGTTGCCATTCTGGAAGGCATCCATGCCGAACTGGTCGTACTGGGCGCGCTTGTTCTTATCAGACAAGACGCTGTAGGCTTCGTTGATTTCCTTGAACTTTTCTTCTGCAGCCTTAGGGTTGTCCCGGTTTTTATCAGGATGGTACTTTATAGCCAATTTACGGAAGGCTTTCTTAATATCCGCTTCGCTGGCATCTTTGGGAACGCCAAGTACTTCATAATAATCTCTTTTGCTCATATGGGCAGCCCCTCTTTATCTACTTACTTCTGGTCGTCGTCGACTACTTTGTAGTCAGCGTCAACTACTTTTTCATCACTCTGGCCACTCTGCTGTGCGCCTGCCTGCTGCTGTGCACCGGCCTGTTGCTGGGCACCAGCCTGCTGCTGTGCGTCAGCCTGCTTGTACATTTCGCTGGTCAGGTCGTAGAGCGGTTTCGTCAAGGCTTCCGATGCAGCTTTGATCTTTTCTACATCGTCAGTCTTTACAGCTTCTTTCAGGTCGGCAATCTTCGATTTGATTTCCGAAACCTTCGATGCATCGGCTTTGTCACCGAGGTCTTTAATCGTCTTTTCGGCCTGATAAATCAGGGAATCGGCGTTGTTCTTGGCTTCAATGCCTTCTTTACGTTTCTTATCTTCTGCTTCGTGAGCAGCGGCTTCTTTGACCATGCGGTCGATTTCGCTCTTGTCGAGGCCAGACGAGGATTTGATGGTAATCTTCTGTTCCTTGCCAGTGCCGAGGTCTTTTGCCGTTACGTTAACGATACCGTTGGCATCGATGTTGAAGGTAACTTCGATACGAGGTACGCCACGGGGAGCAGCCGGAATACCGGTCAGTTCGAAACGGCCCAGTGTCTTGTTGTCAGCAGCCATTTCACGTTCGCCCTGGAGGACGTGTACGTCAACGGACGGCTGGTTATCGACAGCTGTGGAGAATACCTGGCTGCCCGATGTCGGGATCGTCGTGTTGCGGTCGATGATCTTTGTGAAGACGCCGCCCAAAGTTTCAATGCCGAGGGAAAGCGGTGTAACATCGAGGAGCAATACGTCTTTGACGTCGCCTACGAGGACGCCGGCCTGGATAGCAGCACCAACGGCTACACATTCATCAGGGTTGACGCCTTTGCTCGGTTCTTTGCCCAGGATCTGCTTGATAGCTTCCTGAACAGCCGGGATACGGCTGGAACCGCCGACGAGGATGATTTTATCGATTTCGTTGATGGAGAGACCGGAGTCAGCAATGGCTTTACGGGTCGGTTCCATCGTAGCCTGTACGAGGCTTTCTGTGAGTTCGTTGAATTTAGCACGGGTCAGCGTGAGGTCCAAGTGTTTCGGGCCTGTTGCATCGGCTGTGATGAACGGCAGGTTGATGTTTGTGGAAAGAACTGTCGAAAGTTCAATCTTAGCTTTTTCAGCAGCTTCCTTGAGGCGCTGTTCAGCCATCTTATCCTGCGAGAGGTCGATACCGGTCTGGGATTTGAATTCGGAAACCATCCAGTTCATGACAGCGTTATCGAAATCATCGCCGCCCAGGTGGGTGTTACCATTTGTTGCTTTTACTTCGAAGACGCCATCGCCCAGTTCGAGGATGGATACATCGAATGTACCGCCGCCCAAGTCGAAGACGAGGATCTTGCCGTCGCCGCCTTTATCGAGGCCATATGCCAGAGCTGCAGCCGTTGGTTCGTTGACGATACGGAGAACGTCGAGACCGGCAATTTTACCGGCGTCCTTTGTAGCCTGACGCTGGCTGTCGTTAAAGTAGGCCGGTACGGTAATAACGGCCTGGGTTACTTTTTCGCCCAAATAGCTTTCTGCGTCTTCTTTCAGTTTCTGCAGAATCATAGCGGAAATTTCCTGCGGTGTGTATTTTTTGTCACCAATCGTTACGGTGTAATTTTCGCCCATGTGACGTTTAATGGAAGCGATTGTGTTTTCCGGGTTGGAAACAGCCTGACGTTTAGCCAGCTGGCCTACGAGGCGTTCGCCTGTTTTCGAAAAACCGACAACGGACGGTGTGAGACGGGAGCCTTCCGTGTTCGTAATTACTGTCGGTTCGCCGCCTTCCATAACAGCGACTACCGAGTTTGTTGTACCTAAGTCAATACCTATAACCTTAGCCATAGTAAAATTCCTCCAATCCTATACTTTCTACGATGTTTAACCGTTAAATGCAACTTTTACCATTGCCGGACGCAAGGTCTTGTCGCCCAGCAAGTACCCTTCCTGCAGGACTTCCACGACCATATCATTGTCGAATTCTTCACTTTCTACGCGCATGACGGCTTGGTGATAATTCGGGTCAAACGGTTTGCCTACAGCATCAATTTTCGTAACACCTTCTTTTTCCAGAACGCCCATGAGTTGTTTGTAGATCATGTCGTACCCGTCTACAAAGGACTTCATTTCGTCTGTCATGGCATCTTGCGGGGCCTGTAAGGCCCGTTCGAAGTTGTCGATGACGGGCAGGATGTTCTGGAGTACTTCCATTTTTACGACTTCAGAAATCTGCAGCTTTTCACCGGCTGTCCGTTTCTTGAAATTCGAGAAATCGGCCTGAAGCCGCAGGTAGCGGTTTTTCATTTCCTCTACTTTAGCTTCTGCATCAGAGGCAGCCTTTGCTTCAGCTGCTTCGTCCGTTTCTTCTGCCGGCGTTTCTTCTGCTATTACTTCATCAGCGGCCTGCGTCGTTTCCTCTGCAGCCGTTGTCGTCGTCTTTTCTTCTTCACTCATTGCCTGCATCCCTCCTATTTATCGTCGTGGTAATGTTCCAGGATATTTGTTACATGCTGCTTCATAAAATCCAGAAGGCTGATGATTTTCGCATATTCCATACGCGTCGGGCCTAATACAGCGATTTTACCGAGGACCATATCATTGGCCGTGAACGTGGCTTCGATGATGCTGCAATCGTTGATGGGCGAAAGCTTGGTTTCTTCACCAATGCGTACCGTTACAGGACGGTTGCCCTTTTCACCTTCGTCGTGCAGCAGGTTAGCGACTACATCCTGCTCTTCCAGCATGGTAAATAAGCCTTTGGCTTTATCTACATCCTTGAATTCCGGCTTGTTAAGAAGCTCCATCGTGCCGCCTTTATACAACTGTTGTTTCTTCCGAAACGCCTTATGCAAGGAACGGAATGCCGTCCGGTATAAGTCGAGGTCGTCTACAACAGTTCCCCGGAATTTTTCCAGAACGTCCATGTTGATTTCCGATAAGGGCACTCCTGCAAGGCAGCGTGTTAATTTTTCAGCTACGACGTTCAGATCATCTACATCTACGCCATCCGGTTTCGCATAAATACAGTTTTCAATTTGTCCTGTATCCGTGACGACGATCATGATCGCCCGGCGGTGATCTAAGGGCAGAAAGCGTATATACTTCAATTTCGAACTCGTTTGCTGAGATGTCATGACCAGCGTGACATTGTGCGTAATCCGTGCCAGGCCTTGTGCCGTGGACTGGAATATTTGATCGACATCGCTCATCTTGTCCTCAAACCAGGCTTCTACGAACCGTTTTTCATCGCTCGTAATCTTTGCCGGCTGCAAGAGACAGTCTACGTAAAAACGATAGCCTTTAATGGAAGGAATCCGTCCCGCCGAAGTATGCGGCTGTTCGAGATAGCCCATCATTTCAAGATCAAACATTTCATTACGGATCGTCGCTGCACTGACACCTAAATCATATTTACGCGCAATCGTTCTGGATCCGACAGGTTCGGCAGATGTGATGTAATCCTGAATGATAGCTTGCAGTATTTTCTGTTTTCTTTCATCCAAATCCATACGTCTCACCTCTATGCCGTTTAGCATTAGCACTCTTTTTATTTGAGTGCTAATAACTATATAAAAGATAGCATGATTAAAGCCATTTGTCAATGGAAAAAAGGTAAATTAGTCAAAAAGTCAAAGATTTTTTTTCGATTTTGTCTTTTTTTCCGGGCCGGCTTTTGTTTATATACATATATAATATGTCTTTTTTTTAATACACAAAAAGTACGGCGGCATATGTATGCCGCCGTACCCAATTAAGGAGAAATCCCTATGACTAGGAATCACAGTGAAATGAGGTAAACCTTATTTACCCGTAAATTCAGGTTTACGTTTTTCCATGAAGGCTTTCATGCCTTCCTTCTGGTCAGCCGTTGCGAAGCAAAGGCCAAAGACGTTGCTTTCGAAAGCAAGGCCCGTAATGATATCTGCATTGATACCGTTGTTGATAGCTTTTTTAGCGATCTGAACGGCTACAGGTCCCTGAGCCATGATTTTCTTAGCAGCTTTGATAGCAGCCGGCATCAATTCAGCCTGCGGAACAACTTTATTGACGAGGCCAATACGCAGGGCTTCATCAGCTTTGATGTTCTTAGAGCTGTAAATGATTTCTTTAGCCATACCAAGGCCAACGAGGCGGGCCAAACGCTGTGTGCCGCCGAAGCCAGGGATAATACCGAGGCCTACTTCAGGCTGGCCAAAGATAGCGTTTTCGGAGCAATACCGGAAATCAGCAGCCATGGAGATTTCGCAGCCGCCGCCCAGAGCGAAGCCGTTTACTGCAGCGATAACAGGCTGCGGTAATTTTTCGATCTTCGTAATGACGCCTGCGCCATAAGCAGCCCATTTGCCGCTTTCAGCCGGGCCATAGTTAGCCATTTCTTTGATATCAGCACCAGCAACGAAGGATTTTTCACCAGCACCGGTAATGATAACAACCTGGATGTCTTTGCTTTCAGCAATGTAGTCAACAGCTTTTTCGATATCTTCTACAGTTGCTTTATTGAGAGCGTTCAAAGCCTTCGGGCGATTGATCGTTAAGGTAGCAATACCGTCTTCTACTTTGAAAATGATGTTTTCGAATTCCATATGATGTGACCTCCTTAAATATGCTTGTCAGCCTATTATTTGTTGTAGTCGTAGAAGCCTTTACCAGTCTTCATGCCGAGGTAGCCAGCTGCAACATATTTACGGAGAAGCGGGCACGGACGATATTTAGGATCGCCATAACCTTCATAAAGAACGTCCATAACGTGGAGAACAACATCGTTACCGATGAGGTCGCACAGAGCCAAAGGTCCCATTGGATGATTGTAACCGAGTTTGCAAACTGCGTCGATACCTTCTCTTGTAGCTACGCCTTCCATCAAAGCATAGATAGCTTCGTTCAGCATAGGAACAACGATACGGTTAGCAGCGAAGCCCGGGAAGTCAGCAACTTCAACAGGTTCTTTGCCCAATTCTTTAGCAGCGTCGACAACCGTCTTAACGGTTTCATCAGAAGTAGCCAGGCCTTTAATAACTTCGATCAGTTTCATAACAGGGGCCGGGTTGAAGAAATGCATGCCGATAACTTTGTCCGGACGGTTTGTAGCTGTAGCAATTTTCGTGATCGGCAAGGAAGATGTGTTGGAAGCGAGAATCGTGTTAGCCGGGCATTTTTCGTCGAGGTTTTTGAAGATCTGGCTCTTGATCTTGTAGTCTTCGATAGCTGCTTCAACAACCAGTTCTACGTCTTTCATGTTTTCTTCCGTAATTTCTACGATGCCTTCGAAATGGCCAAGGATTTCAGCTTTCTGGTCTTCCGTGATTTTGCCTTTGGAAACTTTTTTCGTCAGCTGTTTGTCAATTTTTTTCATGCCGCCGTCGATGAATTCTTGTTTGATATCGTTAAGAACTACATCTACGCCGTGTTCAGCGAATACTTGAGCAATACCGGAACCCATTGTGCCTGCACCAATAACCATTACTTTTTTGAACATGTGAAACTCCTCCTTTTATTAGCGTGATTTTTTTCACTTTTGTGATCAAAAAAAAATCACATTTGACAATAATTAAGATGCACTGCTTACATTCATAGTATAACACGTTTGCAAAAAAAGTCCACTAAAAAATAGATATATTTTATAAATTTCTGTGCTTCTATATGCAGAAAATGCATTATTTATGCTTTTTATTTACTTATATATCGATGTTTATGACTTAGTGTAATGATTATTTCTACTCTATGATGATTCCGTATATTCTGTTAGGCCGCCAAGGTAGCTTGTACTATTTATAACGTTTTATACCATTTTAGAATGAAAATAAATAGGAACTGGTTATATTACACCAGTTCCTATTTGTGAATTTGTGCACATTCACGAACTCTTACACCGTTTCCGTGCTATTGAGAGCCGCTAATATATGACGGCGTTTTTCATATTGCTTGCGGTATAAGGTCGTCAGTTCTGCATGAGGTTCATAGCTGTCTTTTACGGCCAGACGCTGCTGCAGGACAGCCTTCAAATTCGTAATATCGCCTACGGCCCGGGCGGCGACGAGGCAGTTCGTCGGCACGGCCCCGCCGGCTACCTGCAAGGTCTGGACGTGTGTCGAAAGCATATCGGCCTTGATCTGGTTCCACAGGGCATCGCGGCTGCCCCCTTCAGTGACCGTGAGCTGATTGAGGTCGATACCGGCTGCGCGGTAGCGGTCCGTTACTTCCATGTAGTCGTAGCCAATACCTTCGAGGACGCAGCGCCAGAGAGCGCCTTGGTCCGAATCGAGGGTCAGGCCTGTAAAGGTACCGCGTACGTGCGGGAATTCGCCATTGCCTCCGGTCAGGTACGGAATGAACATGGCACCTTCGCAGCCGGCAGGATGACGGCTGGCGAGGCGGTCCATTTCACCGTAATACGTATCGTCCGTTTCCTTGCGGGCAATGCTGTCTTTAAACCAGCGCAAGGCCAGGCCGCCTGTACGTACCATACCCCAGTAGAAATATGTATCCGGCAGGGTACCGGAATTGAAGATGAGACCCATACCAGGCGATGACAGTTCCGGAATGATACCGTCCGTAGCAACGCAGAACATGGCACACGTACCGGCTACATCGACGGCGCGGCCGGCTTCTAAGATGCCGCTGCCCATCATGGATTCCATCGTATCACCGGCTCCGGCACAAATGGGAATGCCTGCGGGGAAACCCGTTTCGGCCGCGTCAGCCGCGCAGAGCGTGCCAATGATATCCCACGGCTTGACGACGCGGGGCAAGTACTTCCTATCGATGCCCAGGATTTCCAGCTGCTTAGGCGACCACTCTTTGGAGACGACGTTGTAGCCCAGGCCCCAGCCCGACAAGGTGCCCCAGTCGATGAAGGCATCGGCCCCGGAAAGACCGGCCAGGTGCATGAGGATGTACGGGCAGTTGTGGACGAACTTGACGCCTTTTTCCTTCACTTCAGGTAAATTCTTCAGGAACCAGCGGGCAAACATGGCCGGAAACATGACGTTTGGTTCGGCATTGCCTGTTTCTTCACCCCAAATAGCCAGGTGCTGCGCTTTCATTGCTTCTACGTCGTCAGCTGTACGGCTATCGAGGTAATTAATATACGGTGTAATGGCGTTGCCGTCTGCATCGACGCAGGCAATGCCGCAAATGATGCCGTCACCCATGATGGCCCGTACGCCACGTACGTCCAGATTCTTGGCGGCCATCTGGCGGCTGCATTCACGCATGCACTGCTTGATAAGCTGGTAATATTCGCCTACGTCCATTTGCACCCAGCCCGGCTGGGGATAGTTGAGCGTCGTCTGGGCTGTCGCCATGGCGACTTCCTGCATCTGGTCGTCATAGACGGCGACCTTTACGCTTTGTGTGCCGGCATCAAAGCCGAGATAATATTTTTTTTCCAATTCTGCGCCTTCTTTCTGTAATAAAAAAAGACTGGCATCGCCAGTCTTTTCATGTCAAAGGAAATATACCCGGACGGTCTGCACCTGTCCCGGCTTTCGTCTTTTCCCATCCAGACTATACTGTCGGTATCGAAATTGCATCGATTCGGCTCCCCTGCAGGAGGTCGCGGACTATCACCGCCGGTCAGGAATTGAAAGGATTCCCTTTCGCACCATGCCCTAAAGACTAAACGATATATAGATTGTGTATTTCAAAACACTTGCATTACATTATATCATGCATAAAGTAAAATTACAAGCGGCTCATGAGCTCTTCCATAACGCCTGTCGTCGACGTTTCCACCGGCGGAAAACGGCGCAGGTCTGAATTGCCTTCAATGTAGCTGAGGAATTCGCAGATACTGTCTTCCATGTCCTGCAAGCTGTCTTCGTTGAGATTTTCCAGGAGGGCCGGTACGTTTTGGTCGTAACGGCACAAAAGGGCGCGAAGATGGGTAAATTCTGTATGGGCAGCCGTACCAAAAACAGCCCGCATAAGTACGTCGTAGAGGGTGCACAGGGATGGTACAGAGCGCACGTCTTCACTCTGCCCCAGGCGGGAGAGCCAGGTCATGACGACACTCGTAAAAAAGGTATATAAGGACATAGCTGCTGCCCGTTCATAGCGCTGGGCCAGGAGTTTATTTTTCTTGTGTCCCTTGGCTGCGTGAGCAGCGGCTTTCTTAAAGAAAAAGCGGTAATCCCGCCATAAATCCTCGTGAATGGAATTGCGGAGAATATCTACGTCTCCGCTGCCAAAAATGGTAATGCCTATCTTCGCTTTCATAGACTTTGACAGCGCGCGGCCCTAAGGGACCACCGTGTCTGTCTCCTCTCTGTATATGATTTATTTTCTAATAGGTTTTATTAATAGTCTGTAACTTAAAAGAACTCCCGGAAAAGCCGGGAGCTCTTAGTGTACCGCGCTTACTGAAGCGGCGGCAGTTCGCTGGTGCAATGGGGGCAGCGTGTAGCGTCATCGGCTACAGGCTGTTTACAGTATGGGCAAAGACGCGGTTCCGGAGCGGGTGCCGGGGCCGGACGCATGCGATTGATCTGTTTGATAACGAGAAAGATAGCAAAGGCTATGATCAGGAATTCGATCAATACGTTGATAAACGACCCATAGGCAATGACAGGAATACCTGCCGCTTTAGCATCGGCCAGCGTTTCTACATGCTGGGTCAAGCTGAGGGGAATAAAGAAATCCGAGAAATCGATACCACCGAGAAGAACACCAATAGGAGGCATAATGATATCATTAACCAGGGATGTGACGATTTTGCCAAAAGCACCGCCAATAACAACGCCGACGGCCATATCAATGACGCTGCCGCGCATGGCAAACTCTTTAAATTCTTTAAAAAATCCCATGTCCATCACTCCTAACATTATAATTTAAAATGATTCTCTCCTTATCGTACAATATCTCATTTTAAATTGCAATGCTTATTTCTTCTTAATACCGATTTTTAACAAGTCAGGATTCTTTTTCGCCATGCGGTCGAGGATTTTCCCATAACCACCGCTGCCATAATTGAGGCACCGTTTGATACGGCTGATGGTTGCCGTACTGGCGCCGGTCTGTTTGACGATGTCTTCGTAAATATCGCCGGCCTTGAGCATGCGCGCTACTTCCAGGCGCACAGCAATGGCCCGCATTTCCTGAATCGTGCAAATATCTTCAAAAAACTCGTAACATTCATCTATGGACTGGAGCTCCAATACTGCTGCAAAAAGCTGGTCATGCAGATGATCTCTCAGTTTTTCATTGACTGCCATATGGACACCTCGTTTACTTTCATGCTTTAACATAGTAAATCTTTTCTCTTTATTATAGCTCAGAACGGGTCTCCTGTCGATACCTGAAAAAGGAAGGGCCGGACACAAGGTCCGGCACCACTTCCTTACATAGCAAAGAGATCGAGCAGTTCGTCTTCAGGCAAATCACCGAGGCAGCCATATTCGCTCATCAGGTCCAGCATGGTCTTGCCTACTTTACCGCGCAGCTTGAGGTCCGCTTTGGATGTGAAAGGACGTTCATTGCGGGCCGTTACAATCTGTTCGGCAACGTTTTCGCCAAGACCGTCAATAGCCGTAAAGGGCGGCAGTATTTTACCATCGCAAATGGTAAACTTCATCGCATCGGAGCGGTTAATATCGACATTGAGGAAGGAATAGCCGCGCAGGCTCATTTCCTTCGCCAGTTCCAGGGCCGAATAGAGATCCTGGTCGATTTTGGAGGCACTCTTGCCCATGGCTTTGATTTCCTTCATAGCCTGCTCCTGTCCTTCCAGGCCGTGTACCATGGCCGAAAGCTTAAAGGCCTTGGCGCGGATCGTAAAGTACGCCGCATAGTAAGCCAGGGGATAATTGATCTTGAACCAGGCAATGCGGAAGGCCATCATAACGTAGGCCACGGCATGGGCACGGGGAAAGAGGTAGCCGATTTTCAGGCATGATTCGATGAACCATTCGGGAATTTGCCCTTCCCGCAATTCGCCTTCATAATCAGTCGTCTTCTGGCCCAGCTTGTTCGGCTTGTCAATACCCTTGCCTTTACGGACATTTTCCATGACCTTGAAGCTCGTCTTAGGCTTGATACCGTGCTGAATCAGATAGTTCATGATGTCATCACGGGTAGAAACGGCTTCTTTCAGCGGTACGACCTTGTTACGGATCAAATCCTGGGCGTTGTTCAGCCATACATCTGTACCGTGGGAGAAACCGGAAATACGTACCAGTTCGGAGAAGTTCTTGGGCTTCGTGTCGACGAGCATTTGCCGGACAAAGGGCGTACCGAATTCGGGAATACCCAGGCTGCCTACAGGTGAACCCAGTTCTTCCGGTGTCAGGCCCAGGGCCTTCGTCGAGCTAAAGAGGCTCATCGTCGCCGGATCATCAAAGGGAATGGACTTGGCATCTACGCCGGTCATGTCTTCGAGCATGCGGATAACCGTCGGATCATCGTGACCGAGGATATCAAGCTTGACCAGGCGGCCTTCGATGGAGTGATAGTCAAAGTGAGTCGTAATAATGCCCGTATCCTTCTTATTGGCCGGATACTGGACAGGCGTAAAGTGATGGACGTCCATATCACGGGGAATAACCATGACGCCGCCCGGGTGCTGGCCCGTCGTATTCTTGACACCCATGCAGCCGTTGACCAGGCTGTTGACAAAGGCATCGTTGACCTTAATCCCCTTGGCGTCGGCCCATTTCATAACGTAGCCGTAAGCCGTCTTGTCTTTGACGACACCGATCGTGCCGGCACGGAAAACGTTATCCTTACCAAAGAGTTCTTCCGTGTATTTATGGGCTTTCGGATGGTATTCGCCAGAGAAGTTGAGGTCGATATCCGGAACTTTATCGCCATCGAAGCCTAAGAAAATAGCAAAAGGAATGTTGTGCCCGTTTTTCTGCAGTTCTGCACCGCAATGAGGGCATTTCTTGTCGGGCAAATCGAAGCCGCCGCCGTATTCGCCATGCGTAAAGAATTCACTGTACTGGCATTCAGGGCACACGTAGTGTGGCGGCAAGGGATTGACTTCTGTAATATCGGACATTGTCGCTACGAAGGAAGAGCCGACAGAACCACGGGAGCCTACGAGGTAGCCATCGTCGTTGGAGTGCTTTACAAGCTTATGGGCAATGTAATAGAGCACGCCAAAGCCATGTCCTAAAATGGATGTAAACTCTTCGGTCAGGCGGTCTTCGACGATCTGTGGCAACGGGTTGCCGTAAATCTTGTGGGCTTTTTCATAGCACATCTTTTTCAGGGCTTCCGAAGAGCCGGCAATGCGCGGGAAATAGAGGGTTTCCTTAGGAATAGGCCGGACGTAATCGATTTCATCGTTAATAGCGTTCGGATTCGTAATGACGACTTCCCGGGCCCGTTCTTCACCGAGGTAGGAAAACTCTTCCAGCATTTCATCGGTCGTACGGAAATAGAGATCCGGCTGGTGCTGGGCATCCTTAAAGCCCTTGCCGGTCATGAGAATTTCCCGATAGATTTTGTCTTCAGGATTCATGAAATGGGCGTCACACGTAGCGACGGTCTTTTTGCCCAGTTCATCACCGATGCGCAGGATTTTACGGTTAATATCGCGCAGCCCTTCGTCGTCCGACACGAGGCCTTCACGGACGAGAAACTCATTATTCGTAATAGGCTGGATTTCCAGGTAGTCGTAATACGAAGCTATCTTCTTCAGCTCTTCATAGGGCAGGTTCTTCTGCACCATAGAGCGGACCAGCTCGCCAGCTTCACAGGCCGAGCCGAGGATAAGTCCTTCGCGGTATTCGTTGAGGACAGCCCGGGGAATACGGGGACGGCCGCGATAAATATATTTCAGGTGGGAAATACTGACCAGCTTATACAGGTTGCGCACGCCGATCTGGTTTTTCGCCAGGATAACGATGTGGTACGATTCGTCTATTTTCGTATCGAAGAGATACCCTTCCATGCCATAAATAACCTTGACGTTGTTGGTTTTGTTCGTCGAGACGTCCTGTAAGAGCGGGAACGACTGGACGACACCATGGTCCGTCACGGCAACGGCAGGATGATGCCATTTCTTGACGGTTTTGATGAGGTCCTTGACCGTAATGAGGGCATCCATATCGCTCATGACCGTATGCAGGTGCAGTTCGACACGGGGTGTCGGATTCGTATCGACCCGTTCTGTCGTCGTATTAGCCGCCGGCATGATGCTGTCTACGTTGAGGACATAATCATTGAGATAATTGCTGTACTTGACGTCGCCGTGCACCTTTACACTGGTGCCGACCTTCAGGTTGGCCTGCAGATCATCCAGTTCTTCCTGGGTCACTGTGTTGCGGCGGCGGAATTTACTATTGCCCTTGGCTACATCCAAAAATTTTTGGGCTGAAATGCCATTGGTCTTATCGGCCAGCTGAAAATTGACGATAATGCGCTTGGTCTTCGTTTCCCGGAATTCGACCTTGACGACGTCTCCCTGGAACAGTACATCCGGCCGTTCTTCACCAATAACGTCATTAATAGGCGTTACTTCACCCTTGACGTATTTGCCCAGCCAAACGCGGCTGTCCTTCGTCGTACTGCCGGAAGAACGGGATGCTTTCGTACTGCCCGAGCTGCCACCCTTAGCTTCATTAGCTACGGCCATGCAAGCTTTGATGTACGCCGGATCGTTGCGCAAGGAATCATCCGGCTCTTCCTGGTCATATATATCTTCATGGGGAATATCATAGCCTTCCATATCCTGACAATCAACGTTGGCTATGGCATTGAGATCGGCATCGGTCTGACTGAGGGGCATATCACCGCCGTGATGGAGAAATTCCACACGGTTTTCAACGGTAACCTCACCGGGCAGGGAAAGATGTGATACGACTGCTTGTTTCAGAGCTGCTGCATCTTCTACGTTCCAATCAGTCCGTGTCCGCACGTGCCAGTGCCGGCCTTGTTCTTCCGCACAGATTTCCTGTACCAGAAGATACTTATTTTCTGCAATGGGCAGAGAAAACTCTGTTTTCGGAACAATGTGCAAAATTCTCATAGGGATTCCTTTCTATATGGTTAACGGTCATTCACTCTCCCCGGCGTCTGCGTCACCAGCTGCAGACGGGGCCACGGCTTCTTCGGCCGGGGCTTCCGGGATTTGCGTCGGGTCATGGGGTGCATTGAGCATGGCATCCTGTGGCTGTTCGCCGTCGAGGTTCGTCGTCTGTACCGTTTCTTCTGACGACGGTCCCGGCGTGAGGATGATTTCCGAGTTAGGGTCGTAATGGGAAATGATCGTATCGGTATAATGATCGCCGTCGGCGTAAGCCACAGTGCGGCGGATTGTAATATCGTGGCCGTCGTAGCCTTCCTGATCACGTTTATCTTCTGTGACGGAATCGTCATGACGATGGATGACGCGGTGAGGCAGTGTTTTTTGCGAAACCGTGGCAAAAGACACGTTGCATGTATCGGCGTGATTCCCCAGAATATAGACGGTCAGGGAGCCTTGGTTCATCTCCGTGCAAATATACACGGGATGTTTAAACGGATTAGTAAAAGCGAAATCCAGCGAGTTATCGGCTACTGTCGCATCCATACCGACGGGTACGTAGCCGGCCGGTGCGTAATGGGGCGAACGGCTGGCGATAATCATGCCCGAACGCAGGGCTGCATTAAAGAGGGTCGTACTCACCTGGCAGACACCGCCGCCGGCATCGAGGACGACTTTATTATCGAAATAAACCGGTGCGTCTTTGTAGCCCTTATCGCGTGTACGCGTGCCGATTGTATCGTTAAAGGAGCAATCCTTGCCGGCTGCCACAAGGGTATGATTGAGGAGCTTTTGGGCAATATTGATGTTTTCATCGCGATTGCCGTTGACACCGTCAAAATGGGTCGTATAGTACGTCAGGACCGTATCGATATCCTTCAGATCAGCTTCTTTGACCTTGGCTTCTGTACGTGCTGTGACCGGCACAGCGACGGCAGCCGTACTGCCCTGGTGCAGTTCATCTACGACGCGCTGCTTTAAGGCGTCCGCATCAATGGTGATCTGCGCTTTTTCTTTATGTATTTCTACACCACCCTTGCCCGTCGGCGAGGCATAGGCGTCTTGGGGCTCTGCATTATAGGAATCATGGATCTCGCCGATAGCCTGCGTCAGCTTCTCGTCATCGACGGCAATGGAAAGGGGTACGTCCTTGCCAAAGCGCAAGGTCTGCACGACATCGGCTACGCGCTGCCATGGTGTACCCGTGCGGCCGACGAGCAAGGCTTCGTCCATAATGCGTTCCCTGTCGAAATGGCCATCGAGTTTCTCCAAAGCCAGGGTTTCATTGACGCCGTCTGCCTGGAGGGCCAGCGTTTTTTTGCCCAGCTCCCCTTCCCGTTCGTCCAAGTACGCATTAATATCGTCTTCCGTCAGATTGGCTGCCTCCTGGCCGTCAATGGTTACCAAGGAAGCTGCCTTGGTCTGGGCAGCAAAGAAGGTGCCACCGCCAACGACACAGAGGACGGCTACGCCGGCGAGTATTTTTTTCCAAGGCCGTTTATGTTCCTTGATGCCGTGGCTTTCGCGATAGCGACGGCGGTAGTCTTTCATTCTCTCTTTTCTTGCTTTTTCTTCATCCTGCAACGTTAAGCCCTGCCTTTATGTTGACAATATAAGCAAATAAGCTGTTCCATATCGATGGGCGCAGCCATACCTCTGCGAATATTGAGCTGTAGTGTAAATATCTGGCTGATGAGTTCATCCAGTTCTTCTATTTTCCAATATGAAATCACTTTTTTCAAGCTATATAACGCATATTTTACAGATTTTCCCCGATTGATGCTGGTAAGGATTTCATCACACTGCCGGGGCGGACAATGGGCGGCTAATAATTCCTTATAGGCCCGTAAGAGCCGCAGGCGCGTAATGACATACCCCGTATTCTTCAGAAAGGCATCCTGCTTGGCAAAGAGGCCATCTACAAAGGGCAAGGTATGGGCCCCATCGCGTTGGAGAAAATAATCGGTAAAGGTAAAAAGATTCTTTTCCATAGAACCGGCAAAGAGGGACGTCAAGTCCTTCGCGTCGATCTGCTTCGTGCCATCGGGAAGCATGATCTGCAGCTTATCCAGTTCGGAAAAGACGTACATCAGGGGAATGGTTTCCCACGTCTGAAAGAGGGCCCGCAAATAGCGGTCGCCCCGGTTGGTTAGGGAAAGCTGATGCTGCGCAAGGTAGTCGTTGACGTAGGTCATGACTGATTTGTTATCGACAGGGCGGCATTCTGCCACGTCGGCCAGCTTAGATATTTCCTTGAAAAAGACACAGCCCGTATCGAGCTTGCTCGTTTCTTTGGGCAGCTTGGTAATAAAAAGGAGACCATTCGTTTCTGGTATATTATCCATTTGCGCGAGAAACCACGTTTCTTCCTTCGTCAGCTTACTGCGCGAACGGCCGCCATGCTTGATGGGCAGTAAAGGGCAATCCTTCCAAATGACCAGGCCGCTGCCGCCAAAAAGGGATGATGCCTGAAAGGCCTCAGCCACCGTGGCTACAGGTACGTCTTTTTCAAAAACCGTCTGTTCCGGCGCTTCCCCGGCCCGCTGCTGGCAGGCTGTGAGAAAGCGGCGTTCTTCCCGTTCCATGAGGTACGGTTCATTACCGTATATACACTTAATATTGCTATGCTTCATGAGCGGTGCCTCCTGCTGTCGTATAAGACCAGGTTCCCTGGCGCCACGTTGCCGTAATGGCACCGTCCAACGCCGGTGTAAAACAGGGGATGCCATAGACCCGGCCCAAGCGTCGCCACTCTTTCCAGTCCCGATTGGAAAAGGCCTGGCCGCTGTCGTAGACGACGAGAGCCGCCGCCTCTTTGGGAAAGGCCTCCGGCGAAATTCCCTGCAGGGACCGTACTTCCAGGCAGGCCATGGGCGGCCAGTCTGTATGGGGAATCGTATCATAGACATAATAAGGCAGAGAAACGGCTGCGGCCGTATAAGGCCCCGCCTTTTCACCTGCTTCGATGACCTGCTGCACGGCCAGATTGCTGCACAGCTGCGTCGCCGTAGGGCCTGTATTTTCACCGCTTATAGTGACGCTTTCTAAGGCAAAGATGCCGTGATAGCGCAAGGCCGGTACAAGGACACAGGCAGCCTGTTCGGGATTAGACCATCGGCTCTTATTATACCACAAGTACGCCGAACTATCATCATAGACGACGCACGTAGCCTTGTCGTTTCCTACGTCGAAAATATAGACCGTAAGCTCCGGTTTTTGCCACCACGCATAGCACGACGGCACGAGAAAAACCAGTGCCGCCAGCGGCATGAGCAGGCGGCGTTTTCCCGGCAAGAAGAAGATGGCCCCGATGAGGAGATAGTAGGCAGCAGCACTATACCAGGGCAGGGCGCCGAGCCACCAGCGGCTGTGCGGCAAGGAGGCGAGAAAATAATTGCCCTTGACGGCCAGCTCCATGAAAGGCTGAATGACTGCCAGTAGTACCTGGCCCAGGGGCAGAAAGAGAAGGCCTGCGACGGATGCGGCCAGGCCCAGCAAAATAACCAGATCAAGGATGGGGCCGACGAGAATATTGGCAAAGACCGAATAGACCGGCAAGGAGGAAAAGCTGGCCAGGAGCAAGGGTACGAGCAGGAGCTGTGCACTCACGCAGACGGCAATACCGTCACGCAAAAAGGGTGGCAAGGCCGTGAGGACCCGGCTTATAGGCTGGCGCAGGAGGATGATGCCGGCAGAAGCACCATAGGACAGGCGGAAACTCAAATCAAAGAGCAGGCAGGGACTATAGATGAGCATAACCAGGGATGTCAGGGCCAGGGCGTGAAAGGCCGTATAGTCACGGCGGGCAACGAGACTGCCGGCAGCGATGATGCCCATGGCTGCTGCACGCACGACGGGCGCCGTAAAATCCGACAGGGCTCCATAAAAGAGAACGACCACAGCGGAAAGAGAAAAGAGCGCCGCTTCCCGTAATTTCAAGGACCGTCCCAGAAGCTGGATCAGGGACAGCAAGAGAGCTACGTGGGAACCCGATACAGAAAGTATATGGATAATCCCTGTCGTACTGAAGCTTTCCAGGAGGGCCGGTGGCAGTTCATCGTAATGGCCGCCAAAGAGAAGGCTGCTCAGCATGTTTGCCTGATCTCTGGAAAGGACAGTCCCATAGAACGCTACCAAGCGCTCGCGCAGGGAATAGACGACCAGGGAAAGTCCCCGTGGCGGCGCAAGGATACGTACAGGCGTATCGGCCTTGGCGTAGGCTTTGAGGAATATGTCCCCTTCCCGGTCACGGTGCCTGGCATCGTAAAGACCTTCGTTGCCGTAATAGCGTATGGGCCGTACAGCCGCCGTCACGGCCAGACGTGTAGACGGGATGTACTCTTTGCTGCCCGGCAGCGTCACGTACAGGTTTCCCGTGGGCTCGTCCAAAACGGCAGCACCGGCAGCGCTATAGGCCAGGCGGTCCAAGGTAAGGACATAGCGGGTCAGGGTCCCTTCGTCCGTACTGTAGGAGTTCTTCTTCTCTACAACCGTTCCTTCTATGTACCAGGTTTTGCCGGCCAGGTGCACCGGTAATAACGCATAGTGCCGGGCATCCCACTGCATACGTCCGGCACCGCAAAAAAAGACGGCTATGAGGAGCAGGGCCAAAAAGAGATGTGACTTTTGCCGGGCCAGCCAGCTAAGGGGCGCACAAAGTACGGCCAAAGCAAGCCAGACATACCAGGGCAAAAGGAAAGCATCGGCTACAGCAATACCACAGGCGAAGGCCACCGCCGTGGCCAGGCCGAGATAGAGCTTCATACAGAAACCTTATCCTTGAGTTTGTCGTATTTAGCCTGGCCAATACCCTTGACCTGCTGCAGTTCTTCTATAGAGGTAAAGCTGCCGTGTTCTTCGCGATAGGTCAGAATTTGTTCGGCCATGGCCGGACCGACGCCAGGCAGTTCCGCCAGCTTTTTGGCATCGGATTCGTTGATATTGATGGTGCCATCGTCTACAGCGGCCCCGGCAGGAATACCGTCGAGGTTATAGGGAATGTGGACGTGCATGCCATCGTGCACGCGGGCGGCAAAATTTACAGCATCAGCACTGGCATAGGGCAAGGCTTCCCCTGCGGCCTGGACGGCTTCACCGACGGTTACGTCCTTGGCAAAGGTATAGAGGCCAGGCTTGCGCACGGCTCCGGTAATATAGACGTACAAATCAGATGGCTGGGGCTCCTCTACGCGCGGTACTGCGGCCGTACGGTCAGCCGTCAGTTCCCCTAAGGACGTACCGAGGACCTGCCAGGCTGCAAAGGCCAGGAAAAACAGGATGACGAGCAGCTTTTTCATAGGTTCCTCCTTTTCAAAAAAAACAGCTTCCGGCGCATAAAGCGTCAGAAGCTGTTTTTCCGTGTAGAAACGATCTAAAACAAAAAAGAAACAGAGCATGAATAGGAAACAGTATAGGTATGGGTATATTATAGCATACTGCTACAAAGGCGGCCATATTCTTTGCCCTGTTGGAATGACTGCAAATTGTCCTACCAATTCCCCTTGCTTTTCCAAAAGCTGCGGTGCAGCATAGCCAGTACCGTAAACAGTTCCAGCCGCCCGAGGAGCATGGAAATGCAAAGAATAGATTTGGAAAAGACCGAAAGGCCGGCATAGGTACTCGTTGCGCCAGTAATGCCAAAGGACGGGCCAATACAGCCCATGGTCGTCACGCTGATGCCGATGGCATCGAAAATATTGATACCATCCCACGTGAGGAGGAGGGCCCAAAAGGCAATGAAGGCTCAATACAGAAAAAAGAACTGGCTCACGCGGATGACCGTATCTTCGTTGACGCGCTTATTATTGACACGCACTTCGGCAATCATGCACGGATGAACGCGCTGGAAGACCAAGGTCCACAGAGAACGGCACAGGATAACGACACGGGAAATCTTAACACCTGCCGCCGTCGAGCCCGTACAGCCGCCACTGATCATGAGCAGCATGAGGATGCCCTTGGAAAACCCCGGCCACTGGTCGTAATCGGCCGAGACAAAGCCCGTCGTGGCAATGGATGCGGCCTGAAAGGATGCATAGCGGATGGCCGTAAAGATATCGATAGGAAAGGCCTGCAGCAAATCGGCGGCAATGCAGGCCGTAGCCAGGCCGAGGATGAACAGGTAGGCCTTAAATTCCGTATTTCTGCGGACGACGCTAAAGCCCTTGCGGTAAAACTGGTAATAGAGACCAAAGTTACCACCGGCGAGGACCATGAAAAAGGTCATCCACCCTTCGATAGCCGGACTGTCGAAATGGGCGGCACTTTGATTATAAATAGAAAAGCCACCGGCAGAAATAGTCGACATGGCGTGGTTGAGAGCGCTGAAAAAGTCCATGCCGCAGAGATAAAAGACGATGATCGCCACGACCGTAAAGAGCATGTACATGCGAAAAAGCATGTGTGTCGTATCGCGCAGGCGCGGCAAGAGCCGGTCCGCTGTCGGGCCCGTATCCTCGGCGTTATGCATGAAGACCGTATGCTGCCCCGATTCAGGCAGGATGGCAATGAAGATGACGACGATCCCCAGGCCGCCGAGCCAGTGAGTCAGGCTGCGCCAAAAGAGGATGCTAAAAGGCAGAACTTCCAGGTCTTCAATGACTGTCGCCCCCGTACCGGTAAACCCGGAAATGCTTTCAAAGACGCCGTCCAATAGATTGAGGTAGCCGCCGACGACGTAAGGCAGCATGCCCAGGAAGGTTGCCAGGAGCCAGCCCAGGCCCGTAATGGCAATGCCTTCGCGCATAGTGAGACGCTTCGTACGAATGCGGCCAATGCGCAAAAGAACGATGCCACACAAGGCCATGATGGCAGCCGAAATTATAAAATAAATCAGATCGTCTTCCCAATATACGAGTGCCATGAGCAGGGGCACACAGGTTACACCGGCCTCAGCCAGGGAAATCTGTCCCAGGAAGCGGCAGACAACACGATAATCCATAGACTCACCTCTTTTGCGCAGAATTGATAGTACGTTTCCTTAGGAATTACCAGCCGCTGCGCCGCCAAAAGGCAGGCATGAGAAGAGCCAGTATGGGATACATTTCCAAACGGCCGAGAAGCATGGAAATACAAACGACGATCTTGCTGAGAACAGGCAGGTCCGCATAGGTACAAGTCGGGCCTACCATGCCGAAGGCCGGACCACAGCTGCCCATGGTAGAAACGCTGAGACCAATGGCATCCAGCGTGGGGACACCATCCCAGATAAAAAGGACCGACCAGAGCGTATCGAGGAATACATACATGACAAAAAAACGCATGACGCCGTATAACACATCTTCACTGTAATCGGAACCATTAGAATGGACGACGAGAACGCTGCGCGGCGCCAGCTTTTGCCGCACGAGCGTGTATATAGATTTTACCAGCAGCTGCAACCGCGTCATTTTCAGGCCGCCGGCAGTCGAACCGGCACAGCCGCCGCAGAACATGAGAAACAACAGGAGGGCCCGGGAAAAGGCCGGCCACGTATCGAAATCAGCCGACACGAAGCCTGTAGATGAGGAAATGGATGCCGCCTGAAAAAGGGACTGCCGGAAAGCCTCTACCGGTGCATAGGAGAGGTCACTCACAAGATTCCAGGCCATGAGGGCCGTCGTCACGAATACGAGGCACACGTAGAGGCGGAACTCTGCGTCCTTCAAAATCACCTTAGGGCCCTTGCGCCAGGCAGCGACGTACATGCCGAAGTTGGCGCTGGAAATGATCATGAAAAAGGTAATCCAGCCTTCAATGAGGGGACTGTCAAAATGGGCCACACTGTCGTTATACGGCGAAAAACCGCCTGTAGCGATGGTTGAAAAAGCATGATCCAGAGCGACGAGAAAACTCATGCCACAGAAATAATAAGCTGCCGTCGCCGCCGCCGGAATAAGGAGAACCAAGCCCAGCGCCTTGGCAATGCGGCCCAAAAAATACAATACTACACGTATATCCATGAATAGTGCACTTCTCTCTTTCTACTGTGCTGTCTCAGGCCACAGTGGTTACCATTTGCTGCGAAATTGGGAAATCACAGTCTGTATGACGACGAGGAAGGAAAAGATTTCTATCCGTCCCAGAATCATGACCAGGCTGCAATACAATTTGGTCCATACAGGCAGTGTCGCATATGCATCGAGGCCATACAGCGCTGCCGTCGAGCCGACACTGGAAAGGCAGCCTGCAGCCAGGCCCATGGCTTGGAGCAAGGTCACGCCGGATAAGGAAATAATCAGCATGGACAGGAAAAAGACAGACATATATAAAAAGAAAAAGCTAAGGACACGGCTAATAATCCGCATGGGCACAGGCACATTATCGATTTTCAGGCTAATGACCATTTGCGGGTGGAGCGTGCGCTGCATTTCCTTAATGGCCATACGAAAGAGGACAATAATACGCATAACCCGGAGGCCGCCTGTGGCCGAACCGATACAGCCGCCAACGAATACCAGGAGAAACAAGGCGTAGCGGTCAAATTCAGGCCAGCCTGTAAACTGGGTAGATGAAAGGCCTGTCGTACTGATAAAGGAAATAACTGCAAAGAAACCATAGCGCAGGCTTGCCAGGCCATCAAAGGTGTGCGTATGCCAAAGGTGAAAAGAAATCAAGATCCCTACGACAGCGATAATTCCCAGGAAGGTGCGCAGCTCGTGATCGCGGAAAATTTCCAGCCAGCGTTTCCGGGCAAAGGCCTTCCAAATGAAGAGAAAATTGCAGCTCGCTACGATCATCGAAAGGATGGCCGCCAGCTCGAGGAAAATGTTGCCGTTGCCTACGACATCGAGGGACATGAGGGTACCACTCGTAGAAACCGTATCCATCGACCAGGCAAGGGCATCGGTCGGCGCCAGGCCGGCCAGAAAGTACAAGACAAAGGATAATACCGTAATGGCAATATAGACCTTGCCAGTCTGGATGGCTGCATTGTCCATGCGCGTCAGCATAGGGCTAAAAGCGATACTCTGGTGCACCGACAGGACGATGCCGAAACCGCCGCTGACCTGCGGTATGATAGTTACGACGAGGATGATAAAATTGAGGCCGCCCATCCATTCCATCATACTGCGCCAAAGGAGGATAGAATCGGGGACCACATCGTAATCGAGAAAACTGAGGCCTGTCGTCGTATAGACAGAAATACTTTCAAAAAATGCGTCTGCCGGCGCCAGGAGGCCCTGTAAAATATACGGCGTCATGCCGATAAAGCCCAGGAGAAACCAGACAGAAAGCAAGTAAACGGCACCTTCAGCTACGCCAAGTTGTTTCTTATGCACGTGGCCAGTCCGTTCGAGAAAGACCCCTAACGCCAACGTCACTACTAAGGGCATGGCGTAGGACAGTTCCGTATTCTCCTGCCAGAGCATTGCGCAGACCAGGGGTATAGCCAAGGCCGCCGCGTTCAGCAAAGCCATCCGTCCCATAATGAACAGATAAAGGCGTATACTCATGACTAGTCCCTGCCTTTAAAATAACGCATAACCGTTTTGGAGTGTTCTGTCTGGATAAAGAGGATCGTCCGGTCACCAGCTTCGAGGACAGAACTGCCGTCCGGAATGTGGGCCACGTCATCGCGCACGTACGCACAGACCAGGCATTCCCTTGGGAGCCGTACATCCATAAGGCGTTTGCCTGCGACAGGCGCGCCCGCCTGGACGATGACTTCTACGGCCTCAGCCTTGGCCCCTTCAAGAAGTGATACGGATACGACACCGCCACGGCGGGCGAAGGCCAGCACTTCACTGGCAGAAAGGAGACGGGACGAAAGAACGATATCGACACCGACCTTCTGCATGAGGTCTACATATTCGATGCGGGCTACACGGACGATCGTCTTTTTGGCACCAAAATGCTTGGCAATGAGGGCCAGCATGAGGTTCAGCTTGTCATCTTCTGTAATACAGATGACTACGTCCGCATCGGCTACACCTTCCTGGACGAGGAGGTCGATATCCGTGCCATCGCCACAGATGGCAATGCCGCTGTTTAAATGATCGGCAACGAGGCGGCAGCGTTCGCGGTCCTTCTCGATGACCTTTACATTGACGTCCTGATCGTCGAGCATGGCTGCCAAAGAGCGGCCCGTCCGGCCGGCGCCGATAATCATGACCCGTTCAACCTTTTTCGTGCCGCTGGGGACGAAGTTGGCGCTGAATTTTTCAATGGCTTTGGGATCGCCAATGAAATAGGCATTATCGTGAGGCAAGAGACAGTCATCGCCGTGCGGGATGATCATGCGGTGGTCCCGGAAGATCATGCCGGCCAGAATAGATTTTGGCATTTCCAAATTTTTTAAGGGAATATTGGCCAAGGGCGAATGGCGGCGTACCTTCGTTTCAAAGAGACGGACCTTGCCGTTGGCAAAATCTTCTACGTCGAGAGCTGCCGGCATCATAAGGATACGGTCAATTTCACGGGCCGTAATCAATTCCGGATTGAGCATGAGGTCGATGTCGAAATTTTCCCGCAAATAATCTTTGGCTTCCGACATGAACTGCATATCGCGGATCCGCGCTGCCGTATAGCGGATGCCATGTTTTTTCGCTAAAATACAGGCGATCATATTTACTTCGTCTACAGCCGTAACGGCGACGAGGATATCCGAATTGCGGATATCCGGATCGTTCATGGTAATCGGGCTGGCGCCATTGGCCTGAATCGTCAAGACATCAAGGTTATTCTTGACGTTTTCCAACCGATCCTTATTCTGGTCTACTACTACTACATCATACTGTTCGTTTGACAATAGCTCAGCAATACTATATCCTAGCTTGCCGGCGCCAATTATTACAATACGCAAGCGATGTCCCTCCTTTATAAATCGGTATTAGTATAGCATATGTACTGCAATAAAAACAGATTTTATCCCTATACAGCCTAGATTTTACGTAGTCCTTTCTCTATCTTTTTCTCTATAGGTATGATAAAATTAATTGTTTATTGCATAATAAAATTTTGATATGCTCGTCTGTGAGCAGCGTAAAAAGAGGTTGTACAATGGCAAATAAATTCGTCTCCGGGACACTCATCCTGACACTCTCCGGCTTTGTCGTCAAAGCCATCGGCAGTATCAACTGGATTATTCTTTCCCGTATCCTGGGTGGTGAAGGTATTGGTATTTACCAGATGGCCTTCCCTATTTACTTATTGGCGCTAGAAATTTCCAGTGCCGGTATTCCGATTGCGATTTCAATTATTACGGCGGAAAAGGTAGCCCGCCTGGATTATGGCGGGGCCCAGCGGATTTTCCGCGTTTCCCTGTCTATGCTCTGTACGACGGCACTGATCCTGAGTATCCTCGTCTTTTTCGGCTCGCGCCTGCTCATCGATTATCACATTATCCGTGAAAGCCGGGCCTACTATTCTCTCATCGCCCTGGCACCGGCCATTTTCTTCACGACCATTATCGCCGGCTATCGCGGCTACCTGCAAGGCTGGCAGCACATGACACCGACGGCGATTTCCCAGATTGTGGAACAGCTCGTCCGCGTCGTCGTCATGCTCGGCTTTGCAGCGCTCCTCATGCCATACGGCCTGGCCTATGCCGCCGGCGGCGCCAGCCTTGGTGCCGGTGCCGGAGGCCTGGCCGCCTGGTTTGTCCTCATTTACTATTACTATAAGCTGAAACGGGGTCTGCCTAAGGACGGTCCTGTATTCCCGCAGGAAAGCATTACGCACATCCTAAAACGGCTTATCGTCCTGGCCGTACCGATTTCCCTGGCCAGCATCATGCTCCCTGTCGTCTCTAATCTGGATCTGCTCATCGTACCGCGCCGCTTGGAAGTAGCCGGCTATGCGACACACCAGGCGACAGAGCTCTTCGGTTATCTCACGGGCATGTCCGTACCGCTCGTCAACCTGGCAACGATCCTTACGGCGGCTATGGCTATGAGCCTCGTACCGGCCATTAGCCACAGCTTTACCTTAGGCGATAAGGTGGAAATCTACGGTAAGACCGCCGGCGCTATGCGCGTGGCCCTCCTCGTAACGATTCCCTTTTCCGTCATGCTCTACGTCCTGGCTGAACCGGTAGTTACCTTTATTTACAACGCGCCGGCAGCTACGGAAGCTACGCGGGCTGTATCAATTGCCATTTGCTTTCTCGGCCTGCACCAGATTACGACAGCAATCCTGCAGGGTCTCAAAAAGCCGAAAATCCCGGTTATCAACATGGGTATTGCCTGCCTGGTCAAGGTTGCCTGCAACTGGTTCCTCGTCGCCATTCCGGCTTTAGGGATCACCGGCGCGTCCTATGCCACCGTTGCCGATATCGGCGTCGCTGCCGGCCTCAACCTCTTCTTCATTTACCGCAAGACAGGCTACATCATCGACGTCAAGATTATCCTGCGCAACGTCGTCTGCGCTGTCATCATGGGCGTGGTCATGTATTTCCTCTACGCCGCCATCGGTTCAATCGGCCTCTTCATCAGCCTGGCCGTTACGACTATCGTCGGCTCTGCCGTTTACCTGGGCCTCATGGCGCTCTGCGGTGGTGTCACGCGGGAAGATGCAGCACGCGTACCGTTCTTCGGCCGTTTCTTTTGAACCTGTCAGTTAAGGAAGTTCCTCTGGGGACTTCCTTTTTTTGTTTTACTCAGGTGCAATGCGTCCCTAAATATGATACTATAAAAGTAACATTATATAACATTTTTATGTAGGGAGGCTTTTAGATGCTAAAAATAGCACTTGCCCAAATGAAAGTTTATCCTGGCGACCCACGCCGTAACGTCACGGTCATGAGGGACTATATCGGCCAGGCCAAAGAAAAGCACTGCCAGCTCATTATTTTCCCGGAGCTTGCCGTTCCGGGATATTTGATTGGCGATATATGGGACCAGCCCGATTTTATTAACGAATGTGTCCGCTTAGGCGATGAGATCAAAGACTTATCCCAGGATATAACGATTATCTTTGGCAATGTTGCAACCGATCCGGAACGCATCAACCCCGACGGGCGGCAGCGCAAGTACAATGCCATGTTCATTGCCCAGGGCGGCAATTTCCTGGCACCGGCTAACTTCCCTTATCCGTTCTATATTAAGACACTCATGCCAAACTACCGGGAATTCAGCGATACGCGTTATTTTACGTCACTCCTCGAAGTGGCCCAGGAAGATCTCGTCTTTGCGGAAGACCTGGTCGCACCAGTTGCACTCCCCCTGCCGGGCGGCAAGACGCTTAAAATCGGTCCGCTCATCTGTGAAGATAGCTGGGATGACAACTACTCCTTCAAGCCCATGCAGTATTTACAAAAACAATACGGTGTCGATCTCTTCATCAACATTTCCAACTCGCCTTTTACTCTGGGCAAGCCCCAGCGCCGGCACCGTCTCTTTGGCAAGGCCATTGACGACCTGCAGGCACCGGCCCTCTACGTCAACTGCACGGGCATCCAAAACAACGGTAAAAACGTTTTTACCTTTGACGGTGCCAGTGGCGCTTACAACAAAGACGGTTCTCTGCAATACGAATGCGACCTCTTTCAGGAGGAACTGGCCATCGTCGACTTCGATGAGGACGCTCATGCCTTCGTTTCACCTGTAAAGAGGAATGAACCTCAGGCAGAAGCCGGTGAAATCTACGCCAGTCTCCATTATGGTCTCCAGTCTTTCCTGGAAAGCACAGGTTTAAAAAAAGTAGTGCTCGGCGTATCAGGCGGTATCGATTCGGCCGTCAATGCTGCTCTCTATGCGACGGTCTTGCCACCGGAAAATATTCTCCTCGTCAATATGCCCAGTGTCTATAATTCGGATATGACCAAAAGCCTGGCCAAGGAGCTGGCCGATAACATTGGCTGCCTCTATACGGTCATCCCCGTCCAGGACAGTCTGGAATTGACACGGCGCCAGTTTGCTGCAGCCGAACTGACCCAAAAGGATCAGCCTGCAGGCCACTTGGAACTGAGTGACTTCATTGAAGAAAACATTCAGGCCCGCGACCGTTCGAGCCGAATCCTCGCAGCCGCTGCGGCAGCCTTTGGCGGCGTCTTTACGTGCAACGCCAATAAGGCCGAACTCTCCGTCGGCTATGCTACACTTTACGGCGACAGTGCCGGTTTCCTGGCGGCAACAGCCGACCTTTGGAAGCATCAGGTTTACGATTTGGCCCGCTATTTGAACGAAACCGTCTTCGGACGGGAAGTCGTCCCTCAAGGCAGTATCGATATTGTACCGAGTGCGGAATTATCGTCCAAACAGGACGTTACTAAGGGCCAGGGCGATCCTCTGGTCTATCCGTACCATGACTATCTCTTCCGCGCCTTTATCGAACGCTGGCAGCGGGCAACACCGCAGACGATTCTCGAATGGTATCTTGCAGGCACGCTGGAAGAAAACCTGGGCTGTACCGTCAAGGTGGCCGACCTCTTTGCCACACCGGCTGACTTCATTGCCGATTTGGAAAAGTGGTGGCGCCTCATTGCCGGCTTTGCCGTAGCCAAACGTATTCAGAGCCCGCCGCTCCTTTCCGTGAGCCGCCGGTCTTTTGGCTACGACCTGCGCGAAGCCCAGCTCACGCCATATTATACGACGCGTTATGAAGAACTGAAAGCACAAATATTGAAACAAGGCTAAGAGCCCTTACACAGAAACAAGCCCCTATGAGGAAGAAACCTTATAGAGGCTTGTTTTTATCCAAAAATAACTCCGCCCGGTAGTACCAAGGCGGAGTTATTACGTTACTGGCCAAAGCCTATGTAGTTGTGCGATTTAGTCCATGTCCCGCAGGTGACCTACGGTCTGGGGATGTTTCGGCGCATGGTGTTTCTTGCCACTACCCAGGT
Source organism: Caecibacter sp. AF58-12pH5A (assembly GCF_027681725.1). NCBI lineage: Bacteria > Bacillati > Bacillota > Negativicutes > Veillonellales > Veillonellaceae > Caecibacter > Caecibacter sp. AF58-12pH5A. The sequence continues at coordinate 143,388 of NZ_JAQDBC010000001.1, forward strand.
TTTCAATGATGATGAAAAGCATGGGGATGATGAATACACCAAAAATCGTCGCAATAGACGTACCGAAGACGACGGTGACACCCATGGTAACACGGGAAGCCGCGCCGGCGCCGCTTGCCAGGGCCAGCGGTACAGAGCCGACGACGAAGGCCAGGGACGTCATGATAATCGGGCGGAGACGGATCTTTGCCGCTTCGATGGCAGCCGAAACAGGGTCCATACCACGATTATCGACACGCACCTTGGCGTATTCGATGATCAGGATGGCATTCTTGGCGGCCAGGCCGATAACGGCGAGAAGGCCGATCTGGAAGTAAATGTTGTTTTGCTGGCTCAGGATATAGGCAAAGAAGGATGCCCCAAAGAGACCAGCTGGTACGCTGAAGAGCACGGCAAATGGTACTTTCCAGCTTTCGTACAAGGCAGCCAGTACGAGGAAGACGAAGAGCAGAGCCAGGATGAAGACGTAAATTGTCTTGTTGCCGGCTTCAATTTCTTCACGGCTCATGCCGCTCCATTCGTACGCGTAGCCTTCGCCGAGCGTATCTGCAGCCACTTCCTGAAGCGCTTTCAGGGCGTCACCAGAGCTGGCGCCGGCACTCGGGCTGCCCTGGACCGTAATGGCCGGGTAGTCATTGAAACGGTTGATGATCGACGCCGAGCCGATTGGCTTTGGACGAACGAAGTTAGCCACCGAGACGAGGTCATTATTGGCATTGCGTACATAAATGTGGTTATTGGCATCCACGGTCTGGCGGAACTGCGGTGCTGCCTGGATGATAACCTTGAAGTTACGACCGAAGATAGTAAAGTCGTTGACCTGGTACGAGCCGTAGTACGACTGGAGTGTCGAGTACAGCGTGCTCAGGGTAACGCCTTGTTTGGCAACCTGGTCGCGGTCGATGTCGAACTGGAAGCCCGGCGTATCGGCAGCGAAGGCCGTGTAGACTGAGCCGATTTCCGGACGCTGGCGGGCAGCGGCAATGAATTTCTGAGCCGTATCATTCAGCTCAGCCGTCGTGTGTCCACCGCGGTCTTCAATCTGGATGGTAAAGCCAGACGATGTGCCCATGCCGTCGATTGGCGGCGGGTTCATAGCCATGAGCTGTACCTGCGGCATCTGGGAGCCCACGCCCATAGTCTTACCGACGAGGGTATCGACGGAAAGATCCTTAGTCGTACGTTTGCTCCAGTCGTCGAGGCTGACGAAGGCCGTCATGCCGTTGGACTTAACGCCGCCGGCGAGGATACTAAAGCCTGTAACGTTCATGACATTGTTGACGCCAGGCTGCTGGCGGAGCCAATTGCTGATCTGCGTTGCCGCTTTTTGTGTTTCCGTCTGGGAAATCCCTTCCGGCAAGGTCGCGTTGACCATCATGAAGGCGTTATCTTCTGACGGCACGAAGCTCGTCGGCATAACGCGGAAGACGGCGCCTGTGAGAGCACAAAGAACGAGCAGGAAGGCTACGACCCATTTCAGGTGCAGCTGCAGGTGAGCCAGGCGTATGCCGTACCAGTCGATGAGGCGGTCAAAAGCCAGGTTGAACTTTTGGAAGAACTTGTAAATGCCCTTTGGATTTTCATTGGGCTTATGGACGTTCAAGAGGGATGCGCACATGGCCGGTGTCAGTGTCAGTGCGACGAAGGCCGAAATGATGACCGACACGGCAATGGTGAGGGCGAACTGTCGGTACAGGATACCGCTCATGCCGCTCAGGAAGGCTACCGGAATAAATACGGCCGAAAGAACGCAGGCAACACCGATAACCGGATTCTGTACGTTCTGCATGGCGATGATCGTCGCCTCTCGCGGACTCTTGGCGTTATATTTTATTTCGTATTCAACGGCTTCAATAACGACGATAGCATCATCGACGAGAAGGCCGATAGCCAAAACCATAGCGAACAAGGTCAGCGTGTTGATAGAAAAATCGAGGACCTTGAAGCAGGCAAAGGTACCTAAAAGGGATACAGGAACAGCAATCAACGGAATGAGTGTCGAACGGCCGCTCTGCAAGAAAAGATAAACGATGAAGGCAACGAGGAGCAAGGCTTCGATGAAGGTCTGAATAACTTCTTCAATAGAGGCCCGGACGAACTTCGTGCTATCGTAAACGACGACATAATCGAGGTCATTCGGGAAGGATTTCTTAGCATTTTCCAGGACCTTCATAGCGCCGGTGACACTCTGCATGGCGTTGGCATCAGCCGTCAGGCTGACCATGAAGCTGGCCGCGTTCTGGCCGTTCAAGTCACTGGAAATGTCATAGCTCTTCTTGCCCAGGTTGACATCGGCAATATCGCCGACACGAACCATGGAACCATCACTATTCTTGCGAACGATGATATTTTTAAACTGTTCTGCTGTCTGCAGACGGCCATCCGTACGCAGCGTATACTGGTAGGTCTGGTCGTTCGGCGTCGGCTGGGAGCCGATACTGCCGATAGCAGCCTGTGTATTCTGGGATTGAATAGCTGAGATGACATCCGTTGGCGTAACCTTGAGGATGCTCATCTTCATAGGATTGAGCCAAATACGCATAGCGTAGTCAGCGCCGAATTCCTGTACGTTCCCAATACCGGGGACGGATTTCAAGGCATCCATAAAGAACTGTGTTGCATAGTTCTTCATGAACGTGGCATCATACGTGCCATTTGGGGAAACGAGGGCGAAAACCATAGCCGTCGAACTGGTCGACTTTTCTACGGTAACGCCGGTCTGCGTAACTTCTGACGGCAGTGTAGACGTAATCTGGCTGACACGGTTCTGCGTGTTGACCATGTCCATGTCGTCATCCGTGCCGGTTTCGAATTGCGCCGTCATGGAGTAAACGCCGTTATCGTTACTGGAGCTGGACATGTTGACCAGGCCGTCGACGCCAATCATCTGGCGTTCGATAACACTGGCAACGGTCGTGCCCAAAACATCGGCATTAGCCCCAACGTACGTCGTATATACCCGAATCTGCGGCGGTGTTACGCTAGGATATTTTGCCACCGGCAAGGTTACCATCGACAAAGCCCCGAGGATAGAAATAACCAGGGCAATAACGACGGCAAAGATAGGCCGGTCTATAAAGAACTTAGATAACACGATGTAGCCTCCTCTATTTAGACGTCGTTGTTGCAGCAGTCGAATCCTTTTCGAGTTCGGCTTTGGTCAGCAGGTTCTGCTCAAGCGTTGCACCTTTGGCTTTCTGATAGCCGTCGACGATGATCGTATCGCCATCGTTGAGGCCGCTCGTAATGATCCAGAAGTTACCGACTTTCTGGCCCGGTGTGACTTCCTTCGTCTGGGCCTGGCCATTGCCGTCGATGACAGTAATGTAATATTTGCCAAGTGTCTGCTGTACAGCCCGTTGCGGTACGGCTAAGGCGTTGCGCTGTACCTGCGTATCGGAAACGACCGTTGCATAGAGGCCCGGAATGAGGACATTATCGGGGTTGTCGAAGACAGCCTTGACGATAATGGAGCCGGACGTGCCGTCCATGCCGTGGTTGATCTGTGTGACGTGGCCTTCATAGGGATACATAGTGCCATCACTCAGGCGCAGCATGAGGTGGCTGCCCCAGTTATTAGGCATATTGCCGGTCCCCTGTTTGGTCATCTGCAGATATTCTGCTTCACTGACCGAGAATTCTACGTAGACCGGATTCATCGAGGAAATGGTGACCAGTGCCGTCGAGCCGGCTGTAGCATAGGTGCCGATAGGAACATCGTCGACATTTAATTTACCTGAAAAAGGCGCATAGACGATGGTATCGTCAACGTTATCCTGGGCTGCATCTACTTGTGCAGCGTTCGCTTCGAGAACGGCCTGCTGCTGCGCTGTAGCAGCTGCCTGGTCGGTTACGGTCTGCTGGGAAATAGCATCTTGGCTGGCCAATTCCTGATAGCGGCGCAAATTGAGCTGCTGGTTAGCCAGGTTGGCAGCAGCCTGAGCCTGTGTAGCCTTAGCCTGAGCTAAAGCTGCATCATACTGGCGGCTGTCCAAACGAAACAGGGCCTGTCCCTGTGATACGTTCTGCCCGCCTTGTACATATTTTTCTACGACACGGCCGGAAATCTTTGGCTGTACAGGCACCTTTTCCGTAGCCGTTACGGTACCGCTGTATTCAGCAGCTACGGGCATATCTTCTGCCTGTACCTTATACGTGTTAACCTTTACGGCTGCCTTTTGTGCCCCCTCTTGTGAGCCACAGCCGGCCAATAAGGCAACCACCGTCAGTAAGGCGATGCCTAATGTCCCTAATTTACGTTTCTGTATCATGCAATACTAGCCCCCTGTCTTTTTTTATTCCATAAAGAATGATACGGATGCATTTTTCCATATATTCCGGGTAAGAGAAATCATCTTTCGTTTGTTCTACATAATCCAAAACACCATCAGAAGCGCTGCGCAGCATGTGCATAAGCAACTGCTGATCGAATTCCTGAAACTCTTCACTTTCCTGAGCTTCTTCAAAAAGCCGTTCCAAAAGGCTCCAGTCCCGCTGGGAGTATTCATCCAGGCCGGCACAAATCTCAGGCATTTTGGTAAAAATCTGATTGGCCCTGCGCATGGAAAATACGCCTGTCGTACGCGTGCGAATCTTGAAAAAACCGACGAGCTTTTCTTCTGCCGAAAGGTTTGGATCCTGCAATAATTCCAAATGCCGGTCATAAATGGCGTCCATCATGGATATCAGTGCTTCCTTGATGATTTCTTGTTTTGATGAAAAATATTCGTATAATGTCCTCTTGCTGATACACATCTTGCGAGCCAGGTCGTCCATATGGAAATCAGGCCCTTGTACTTCAATTTCATCGAGTGTTGCGTTCAGAATATCCTGTCGTATATCCTGACGCGACCGCTTGCGCATGGTACAGCGCGTCTCCTGTTGTTCTGTCATAGTTTGTCGTTTCTCGTCTACTAATTCATTGCCCATAGCCTCACCTGATCTTCATCCCCTACATAAAAACTAGAATCGAAAACTCAGTACCAGTTTATAGTTTAATATACCAGGCGTCATTAGTCAATGCAAATAGGGCTTTGACAGCAAAATTCGTGACGGGAAACACTGTTTATCGTTTCAGTAAATCTTCTGCCAGTTTTTTTAAGGGCAGGATTTTTAAGAGCACAGCGGCGCAAATGGAGCCGATGAACGTATTAGGCAGGAAAGCTACGATAAAAAACCACAAAGCAACGGCCTTGGAATCGAGGATGAAGGCTGCCAGCGGATAAGCGATGAGGCCGCCTAAGACACCTGTGCCGATGATTTCACCAACGACGGCACCCCAAATGGAGCCGGTCTTTTTATAGAGGATCCCCGAAAGGCAGGCACCGATCATGCTGCCCGGATAGGCCAGGATCGTACCGACGCCCATGGCAATACGGATAGACGAAATACAAAAGGCGCCTGCCGTAGAATAGCGCCAGCCCAAGAGCACGGCCAGGAGCACGTTGATCAAATGCTGCAAGGGAAAGACGCGGGCGCCGCCGAACGGAAAGGAAACGAACGGTGCCAAGAGGACGCCAAGTGCGATAAAAAGAGCTGTTAAGGTGAGTTTTTTTAATTGAATTGCCTGATCATTCATAGCTATGCCAAACCTTTCCCAAGCTGGCATACATGTCAGCTTGCAAACTATATAACGAATCGAATAATTGCTGATGAAAGGTGCCCGGTCCCTGGCTCTTCCTGGCCGCCTGTTCACCGGCCAGGCCCATAGAAAGGACACCGCCCACGGCCGCTACAAAAGGCGACGTTACGGCTGCAAAGGACGCGATAAGCGACGTAGTCATACAGCCTGTGCCGGTCACGTAGGTCAGCAGGGGCGTGCCATTTGCCAGAAGGAGAGACTGGGTCCCATCGGACATAGCATCGACGGCGCCGGTAATGACGACGGTCGTCCCCAGGGCCTGGGCCATTTGGGTAATCAGGGCTGCCGTGACCTGGCCTTTGGCGTGATTATCTACGCCGGGATTGATGCCGCTCCGTCCCTGGACGAGGCAGGTTATTTCGCTTAGGTTACCACGAATGACACTGACCGGGATTTCCTGCAAGAGCTCCCGTGCTGCTGCCGTACGGTACGCCGTGCCGCCGGCGCCGACAGGGTCGAGGACAACCGGCACGCCTGCCTTAGCGGCGGCCTTGCCGGCGCGCAGCATGGACGTCAGCGTCCACGGCTGGAGGGTACCTAAGTTGAGCACCAGAGCCTGTGCGGCCCGGGCCATATCTTCTACTTCTTCCGGAGCCCAGGTCATGGTCGGTGACGCGCCAATAGCCAAGGTAGCATTGGCACAATCGTTGACCGTTACGACATTCGTAATTTGATGAATAAGAGGCCGCCGGGCCCGCAATGTGGTGAGAGCCTGTCCGGCTGCGTGTAATACATCCATAGGTGCGGCTCCTTTATACGTGTATTTTCATAATGATCTTGCGCACGCCTGCACCCGTACCGTCCGGTGCACAGAGCGTGCGATGGCCGTCGGCCGGCGAAAAGATAGCAAAGGTGCCGGGCGTCATATGAATGACTGCATCCTTTTCCGGCGAACCGTCGTAAAACCAAAGATCCTTTTCCGGCTGGGATGACTGCACATGGCCTGCGTCAAAAAGTGGCTGCCAGCCAATGTCTTCGGCCCCTTCCAGGAGAAACTGGATATCCACATACTGCCGGTGTGCTTCGATAGGCCGGTCGGCAGCCGGCGCGGTCTGTGATTCATCAACGTTAAAATAATGGGGCCCCGTCAGGTCATGACGGCCGGTGGTCAAAATTTCCGGCGGCAGCAGGGCCAGTTCAGCCAATTTTTCTACCCACGGCTGTAAGAACGACGGCACCATAGAGGTGTCTTCTTTCCACTGTTGAATATTGCCTACATACATATAAATCCTTCTTTCCTATACTGATAAAACTGATTTCGACTTTTACAATCTATGTTATAATATATATGTTATATATTATACAGCTATTTAGGAGGTACCTAGTATGTTAGAAGCTAAAGAATATGCAAAAATTTTTGCCGACCGCATTGCCAAAGGGGCATTCCTCACGACCTGTGATGGCCAAAAAGCCGATACGATGACCATCGGCTGGGGCAGCGTAGGCTACATGTGGGCCATCCCGACGGTTACGGTCATGGTCCGTCAGACCCGTTTGACCAAAGAAAACCTGAACCAGGTCAAAAGCTTCACCATTTCCGTACCGGTTGATGATTCCTATAAAGACGCCATTGCCCTGTGCGGCACAAAATCGGGCCGCGATCTGGACAAATTCGCAGCTGCCGGCCTGAAATGCAAAGCTTCCAAGGCCGGTACGACACCGGTCATCGACGGCAAGGGCCTCTTGCAGCTTGAATGCACAGTCCTCTACGAACGTCTCATGGATGTCGACGCCTTGGCACCGGAATTAAAAGACAAATGGTACACAGGCGATACGGAACACACGATTTACGTCGCCAAGATTACGGACGCCTATTTGGATTAATGCCCCTTTAGGCAGGACAGCCTGTTTCCTCGGAAACAGGCTGTTTTTTTTAGTCTTCTTCCTGTTCGTGGGCTTCAACGTTGCGGTCAAAGAGAGCATCGGCAAACTGGGCCGCATCAAAGGGCCGCAGATCATCGACACCTTCGCCGACACCGACCCAGCGAACCGGTACACCCAAGGTCCGTTTGACCGACAGGATAACGCCGCCCTTGGCCGTACCATCGAGCTTCGTCAGGACGACGCCCGTCAGGGGTACGACTTCGCCAAAGAGCTTGGCCTGGCTGACGGCGTTCTGCCCTGTCGTCGCATCGAGGACGAGGAGCGTTTCCTGCGGTGCGCCATCAATATTCTTGCCGGCAACGCGGGCCATCTTGCGCAATTCTTCCATGAGGTTGGCCTTGACGTGGAGACGGCCGGCTGTATCGACGAGAAGAACGTCAATATGACGGGCCTTGGCAGCCGCCGTGGCATCGAAGACGACAGCCGCAGCGTCGGCACCTTCCTGGTGCTTCACGATAGGTACACCTGTCCGTTCAGCCCAGATGGTGAGCTGTTCAGACGCAGCCGCACGGAACGTATCGCCAGCGGCAACCATGACCGACTGGCCCTGTTCTTTATAATATTTGGCCAATTTGCCAATGGTCGTCGTCTTGCCTACACCGTTGACGCCAACGATAAAAATAACCCGCGTCGTACCCGTGCAATCCGGTACAGGTTCGTTATTTTCTTCGAGGAGTTCGACAATGCACTTTTCCAAATAGGGCACGACGTCGTTGCCATCTTTGATCTGCCGCGATTTAACACCTGTGCGGATCTGGTCGAGGAGATATTCTGTCGTTTCAACACCCATGTCCCCGGTGAGCATGACGGCTTCCAGGTCATCGTACATATCTTCATCGATTTTGGCGTACCCCCGTACAACCGTTTCAATATTCTTAATGAGTGAGCCCTTCGTCTTTTCCAGGCCCTTGCGCAAGCGCGAAAAAAATCCCATACTTAACTTCCTTTCTGCATTACATCATCTACTTTTACCGTCAAAAGGCGGGAAATGCCCTTTTCTTCCATGGTCACACCTTGCAGTGTATCGGCAGCTTCCATCGTTTTACGGCGGTGGGTAATGACGATAAATTGTGTCGTTTGACTGTATTTTTTCATATAATCGGCCATGCGGATGACATTAGCTTCATCTAAGGCAGCGTCGACTTCGTCAAAGAGAATAAACGGTGCCGGATGGTAGGCCTGAAAGGCCAGGAGCAGGGCAATAACCGTAAGCGCCCGTTCCCCGCCGGAAAGGAGGGTCAGGGTCTGCTGCTTCTTGCCCGGCGGCTGAATCGTAATTTCGACACCGGCGTTGAGGACGTCGCTTTTATCGGTAAGGCTGATCTGGGCCTTGCCGCCGCCAAAGAGCTGGCTGAAAATTCGCTGGAAATGACCGCCAATGACGCCAAAGGCCTGGGTAAACTGCTGGCTCATGGCGTCGTCAATTTCCGCGACCACCGTCTGCAGGCGTTTGCGTGATTCCAGCAGGTCATCACACTGGGTGCGGTAAAACTGCTGCTTGGCTACAGCCTGCTCGTAGTCTGTATCGGCGTTTGGATTGATCTGCCCTAAAGCGGCCATCTGTTCCTGCAGGCGGGCCAGGTGCTCCGTCAATTCCTTTAAGGAGCCTTCGCGCCGCCGTTCCAGCGCCTGCTCCCGCGTCAAGCCCTGGCGGGCCAGGTGTTCTTCACTGCGGGAGATTTCACTGCGGTACTTTTCTGCCTGCATTTCGGCTGCATGGACCTGATGATTCCACTTTTCCTGATCTGCCCGCAAGGAAGACAGTTGCTGATCCAGTTCCTGGTTTTTATGGAAATTGGCTTCCCGCGCAGCATAGAAGGCCTTCTTTTCCTGATCCTTCGCTGCCGTTTCCTGCTCTTTTGCCGCTATATTCGTTGCTAATTCCTGCAGGAGCTGTTTTGTTTCGGCCTGGCGCTGCTGCAGCTGGTGGCGCCGCTCAGAGAGGCGCTGCCATTCACCAGCAGCCTGATCGGCCAGATCCTGCTGCTGTTGCTGCTGGGCCTGTATATGCCGCACCTGCTCCTGCAGCGTCGCCAAGGCGACCTGCCGTTCCGTCAGAGCCTGGCGGCAGCTTGCCAATTCTGCCTGGGCCTGGCTCAGGCTGGCTTCCAGTTTTTCTGTATCAGCCGCAACCGGTGCAGCCTGGGTCGTCAGTTCTTCTTCCTTAGCCCATAAGGCCGCCTGTATTTCCGAGCGGCTGTCATATAGGTGTTGTAGCTGCTGACTGGCCTGACTGCTGGTCTGGCTGGCCTCAGCAGCTGCCGTTTTTGCCTGTTCCAGCTGCCACGTCAGCTGCTGTACTGCCAGCTGCCCTTCTTGTACGGCTTTGCGCACTGCTTCGGCCTGGCTGGCAGCGTCCGTAAGCTGTTGCCGCAAGACTTCGCCTTCCTTAGTAAGGGCCTGCAAGCGCTGGTCTGTATCGTGCCACTGGACCTGCAGGGATTGGATCGTCGCCCGCCGGCTGAGAAGGGAGCCTTCCCGGTTCTTGTTGCTACCGCCGGTAAGGGAACCGCCGGCATTAAACAAGGTACCATCAAGACAGACGATACGCAGGCGGTGTCCGTATTTACGGGCCGTTTGCGACGCGTCTGCCTGGCTTTCGGCTACGAGAGTTTTCCCCAACAGGGACGAAAAAATCCGGGCATATGCTGCATCGTATTGAATGAGGTCACTGGCAAAGCCCAGGATTCCCTTTTCCTTGGTTGCTGCTAATTCATCGGCTGTGCGCCGCCGTTCTTTCACCGTATCGAGGGGCAGGAAGGTCGTCCGGCCAGCCCGCCGCTGGCGCAAGTAGGCAATAGCTTCTTTGGCCGTTTCTTCTGTACGCGTGACGATGTAGCGGGATGCACCGCCTAAGGCGATATCCATAGCCGTCACATAATCTGCCGGCAAGGTACACAGCTCGCCTACAAGACCGCAAATATCGGCCTGCCAGGTTGCCCGTGCTTCGAGGACCGTCTTGGCTGCCAGGCCGGCGCCTTCGTGTTCCTGTTCCATACTTTCCAGTACGTGAATACGCTGCTGCAAGGCTGCCGCCTGGCCTTTGAGCTGACGATATTCCTGCTCAGCCCGGGCCGTTTCGCGGCTCTGGAGCTGCTGCTTTTGCATTACCTTTTCCAGCTCGGCCTGCCAGGTCTGCAGTTTTTCCTGTGCTTCACACAGGCTTCTTTCCCCTTCGTGCTGGCGGCTTTGGGCCTGCGCTGCTTTTTCCTTTTCTTCTGTCTGCTGCCGTTCCAATTCCTCTGCGCGCTGCCTGTTTTCATCGAGACGGCGCCGCAGGTCTTCTATATCTCGTTTCAGGATGAAGAGGTTCTGGGCCTTTTCCGTGTTTTCTGCCTGCACCTTAGACAAGGCAGCCTGCATGCGGCTAACCTTCTCTTCCGCTTCGGCTAAGACGGACTGGGTCAGGTTAAAGCCCTGACGAGCCGCTTCGCAGGCGGCCTGGCGCTGGGCCAGGTCGTGCACGCTCTGTTCCTGCTGGGCCTGAATATGGGCCTGTTTCTTTTTCGTTTCCGCTTCTTCTTCTTGCATCTGAACGTGCGCACGAAGGAGTTCTTCCTGGCGTGTCACAAATGCTTCCTGACGGCTTTTCATGCTATCCAGTTCATTATGAACGGTCAGGGTTTCTTCATCGAGGCGGCGCAGATCGGCACTTTCCTGTTCCATGACAGCGAGCAATTCTTTTTTAGCCGCTTCTGTCGCTTCCGTCTGCCGTGACAGGGCCCGGTACTCGCTGGTAGCGGCAATGCGGTTATTTTCAGCCTTAGAAAGGAGCCGTTCGGCATTACGTAATTCCTGCAGTGACAGCGTTCCCGCATAGGAAATGCGCTCACTGTCGAGGGCCCTAAAGGCAGTAAGCCGTTCAGCCTGGGCTTTTAACGGCACGAGCTGTTCTTCCAGGACGCCCATCATATCGTGAATGCGTTCCAGATTATGCTCTGTTTCGGCAATTTTTCGCAGTCCTTCCTGTTTACGGCTTTTGTAGCGGCTAATACCGGCCGCTTCTTCAAAGATGAGACGCCGTTCTTCCGGTTTACTGTTTAAAATAGCATCTACCCGGTTCTGACTGATGACGGCCATGGAATCCTGGCCGATCCCCGTATCGGCAAAGAGCAAATGAATATCCTTTAAACGGCACGGCCGTTTATTGATAAAAAATTCACTCTCACCGGAGCGGAAAATACGCCGCGTAATGACTACTTCCGTAAAATCTACGTCCAGCTCGTGCTGGCTGTTGTCAAAATACAGGGATACTTCTGCAGCCCCCTGGGGACGTCTCTTTTCCGTACCGGCAAAGATAATATCTTCCGACTTTTGTCCCCGCAGGTGACGCACATTCTGTTCGCCCATGACCCAGCGCACGGCATCGGAAATATTACTTTTGCCGCTCCCGTTAGGGCCGACAATGGCCGTAATGCCATGGGCAAAGGTCAAGGTTGTCCTGTCTGCAAAGGATTTAAATCCCTGCAGTTCCATTTTTAATACCTGCATATTTTGTCAGCATTCCTTTACATCATCCATTTATTATCTGCTTGAGAACATAGTGCAAGCAATAATAACATACATATAATATCATACTTCAGAGCGACATACCATGACCGGCGGCGGGATAAAAATAAAAAAACCGTTTACGCCGGCGTACCCGGGATAAACGGCTTACTCTTTCAGACGAAAAGATGGTAATACAAAATAGGAATGAACAGGGCCGGCAGAAAATCGGCTACCTTCAATTCCGTTACGCGGAACATATTAAGGGCAATGCCAAGGATCATAACGCCGCCCACAGCATTGAGCTCGCGGATAACGTCCGGTGTCATGAGGGGCATAAAAAAGCTGGCTAAGAGAAAGAAAAAGGCTTCATAGACCAGGTTGACCAGGCCGACGGGAACGACGCCCAGACCGTAAATAGTACCGAAAATGAAGGCCGACGTAAAGTCGAGGACACTCTTAAAGTAGAGAAGGTCATTACTGCCCAGGGCGGCCTGAATGGGGCCGAGAATAGCCAGGGCGCCGACGACCTGCATGACCGACAAGGTGACAAAGCCTTTGACAAAGGTGTTGTCTTCACCTGGCCGCTGCATGCGCCGTTTCAAAAACTCACCAAACTGCTGCATGCGGTCTTCAATACCGATGATCGTCCCCAAAAGAGTACCGACGATGAGGCTCGCCAGGACGAGGAGCAAATTCTGGCTTTGCACGGCGCTTTGGATGCCCATAATGGCAACACATAAGGAAATGACGCCAAAAATGGCCTTCGTATATTTTTCTGAAATGCCCCGTTTGAGGAAAAACCCCAACAAGGCGCCTAGAGACGCCGTAACGCCGTTAATAATGATTGCAATCATGCTGGTTAACACTCCTCACTTCACGCTGATAGCTATTATTATAGCAAACTTCCCCTCTCTCTGCCAGGAAATGAGTGAGAAAGCGGCCTGGAGGTAAATTTTACATACCTATGACAGGGAATTTCCCGTTTTCCCTTGACTTACTCCCTATTTATGATTATATTGTACTTTGGACTTTATTCTTACCCATCACACCAGGAAAGAGGGCTGCCGCCATGATTCAGGTTTATAAGCACAACAATGGTCACCTCGATGACGATATTTCCCTGGCTTCTGCAGAGAAGGGATCGTGGATTCACGTCGTAAATCCTAGCTCCGAAGATTTACAGCTCGTTTCCATGGTTACGGAAATCCCCACAGATGTATTGAAAACCTCACTGGATACGGAAGAACGTTCCCACGTGGAACTGGAAGACGAATACATTTTCGTCGTTATTAATATTCCTATTATTATGGAAACGGACAGCTACGACACGCTGCCTCTTGGCATTTTCATTACGCCCGATTTTATCATTACGCTCTGCATTCAGGAAACAGAAGTCATGCGGACGTTTACGGAAAATAAATACCCTCTTTTCTATACCTTTAAGAAGACGCGCTTCCTCTTTCAGATCCTCTATCGTACAGCTACGCTCTTCCTGCGCTATTTGCAGCAGATCAATCACCGCACAGACGATATTGAACAGGACCTGCGCCACTCCATGCAAAACAAGGAATTCTTTCTTCTCCTGGAATTACAGAAATCCTTGACCTATTTCACATCGGCCCTGCGCAGTAACGGCACGGTTATGGAAAAGCTCATGCGTCTGCGCCGCAACACGTCCCTGCACCATCTCTTAAAGATGTACGAAGAAGACGAAGACCTTCTGGAAGACGTCATTATCGAAAATAAACAGGCTATTGAAATGGTTGAAATGTATTCCAATATTCTTATGAGTACGTCTGATACATTTGCTTCCATCATTTCCAATAACCTGAGTATTGTCATGAAATTTTTAGCCTCTATTACGATTATTCTGGCCGTACCCACTAACCTCTTCAGCCTCTGGGGGATGAACGTACCAGTACCACTGGCCGACAGTCCCTTAGGTTTTCCCATCGTCATCGGCCTGGCCATTCTCTGCTCATGCATCGCCATCTACATGCTTTGGAAGAAAGATCTCTTTTGATAGTGCGCGTTACCACTACGGATAAAAGCCCGTTCCACCTGCGGAACGGGCTCTTTTTGCGTATCTTATAACGACGTTTTAACTTCCACACCGGAAATGGCTTCATAAAATTTCACGAAGCAGGCATTGTCTTCCCGGCCGTGACCGGCCTGCATGAGGCTGGCCGTCATCTGCTGCACCAAACCAGCCAGAGGCAATGATACATCCAGATTTTTCGCTGTTTCCATGGCATTATTAATGTCCTTCATCTGATTTTCCAAGAAGCCGCCGGGAGCAAAATCACGCGCATAGATACGCGGTGCCTTTTGTTCCAAAATGGCACTGCCAGCCAGGCCGCTGCGTACGGCTTCATAGACCTTCTTTGGGTCGGCACCGACCTTTTGTCCCAAAACCAAGGCTTCCGATACGGCGGCAATGTTAATAAAGCAAATGATCTGATTGCAAAGCTTGGTCACCGAGCCGGCACCGTTCGGGCCCGTGACGACAGCTGTAGCGCCCATAGCCTGAAAGACCGGGTCTGCCTGTCTGGCTACGTCTGCATCGCCGCCAATCATGAAGGCCAGCGTGCCCGCTATGGCACCAGGTTCACCACCACTTACGGGGGCATCGAGGAAGGAACAGCCCTTCGCTTCTGCTAAGGCAGCAAAGTGCTGCGATTCCGCCGGCGAAACGGAGCTGGAATCGATGAGGATTGTGCCCGGCGAGATATCGGCCAAGACGCCATCCGGACCGGTCAGGACCTGTTCCACAACGGAACCATTGGGCAGCATGGTAATGACTACGTCCTGATTGGCAGCTGTTTCCCTGGCTGTGGCCTTGACCTTTACGCCCTGGCCTTTTAATTCGGCAATAGCTGCGTGATTACCGTGCCCATTGTCAATGATCGTTACATCCATGTGTGCTCGCACCAAATTGCGGACCATTGGCACACCCATGATCCCTAAGCCGATAAAACCAATTTTCGTCATTTCTTTCACCCTTTCGTGTATGTCTGGACCATGCTTTTAATCGGCTCAAAGCTGCGCCGGTGAATAGGACACGGTCCGTATTGCTGTAAGGCATCCATGTGGGCCTGCGTCAAATACCCCTTGTGAACAGCAAATCCGTACTCCGGGTATTCTTTATCATAGGCTACCATTAGCCTGTCTCGTGTCACCTTGGCAATGATAGAGGCGGCGGCAATGGACGCGCTGAGGGCATCGCCGTGCACGAGAGAGCGATGGGGTATGGCCAGGTCCGGCAATGGCATGGCATCGACTAATACCTCTTCGGGCCGGACCTTCAAGGCGGCGACAGCGTCATACATGCCCTGCTGTGTAGCATGATATATATCGAGGGCATCGATTTCCTTTTCCGACTTGGCAATACAGGAAACGGCCACGGCTTCCTCCATGATCTTATCGTAAAGGAGGTCCCGTTTGGCCGGCGAAACCTTTTTGCTGTCGTTCAGGCCGGGACATTCCCAGTACGGCGGCAGGATGACCGCCGCAATCATGACCGGGCCGGCTGCCGGTCCGCGGCCTGCCTCATCGATACCGGCAACATGGTAGATATTTTCATTGTAATACTGCGTCTCATACGCGTACATCTGGAGCAGCCGTTCCCGCTCCTCCTCTTCCTTTACTTTACGGCGCATGAAGGCAGCTGCCTCCTTTTGGACGGATACACGCTTGTCATGCTGCATGGCTTCCAGAAGCTGCGGCACATCCGTTTCGTCTGCGTTCAGGAGAGCCTTGATTTGAGCTACCTTTAATTGGCTAATATCCATCTTACTTCGCCCCTTCTGTCATCTCAGTGACCCGGTCCAACGAGATAGGGCCGATTTTTCCTTCGCGGAATTCCTTTAAGATAAGCTTGTACGTTTTTTCCAAATCGACTACGCCGCCGGCGACGATACAGCCCCGTTTGTGGCCAATCATGTCGATCGTGACCAGTGGGTCGTCTGAGAGCTCTGTCAATTTATAGCGTGTCATGAGGGCCTGGGGATACCAGCGGCTGAGCTCCGTAATGAGCTGGGTCATAACCGTTTCCATATCAAAGACCGTATCGGAAATGGCACCTGTGGCAGCCAGACGGTACGCACTGACCTGGTCTTCCAGCTTGGGCCAGAGAACACCCGGCGTATCGAGGAGGTCCAGCTGATTGCCAATACGCACCCATTGTTTACCCTTCGTTTCGCCGGGCTTATCAGCCGTCTTGGCTACATTGCGGTGCGATAATTTATTGATCAGCGTCGATTTGCCTACGTTCGGTATACCTAAGATCATGGTCCGCACAGAGCGCGTCTTCAAGCCCCGGGCCTTCCAGTGATCGAGCTTCGGCTTAGCCAGCTGCTGAGCCAATGCTGTCAGTTGTTTGACCCCCTTGCCGCCCTTGCTGTCCATGGCGATGACCAGACGGCCTTGCTGCTTATACCAGGCCATCCATTCCTTGAGGCATTCCGGATCGGCCAGGTCAGACTTATTAAGGACGACGATAGACGGCTTCTGGCCGATGAGCTTGGCAATCATGGGATTCGTACTGCTCAAAGGTATGCGCGCGTCGACGAGCTCAATAACCACATCGATGACCTTCAGGTTATCTTCTATTAAACGACGGGCCTTGGCCATATGGCCGGGGAACCAGTTGATAATCATATATTTCTTCCACCTTTCTGTGACTCTTGCAGAGGCCCTGCATTGGCCTTATTCTTAAGTATACCATATTTATTCGGCGAGACAAAAGAACCGGCCTGTCTCACCTTAAAGTGGGAAACAGGCCGGTCAGGAAACGACATGACGGATTCAGTGCTGTACAGGAGCTGTCACGGGTTTTGCTTTTTCTGCCGCTTCTTCCGTTACGATAACATTGCGGGATAAGAGGCTCGTGCCGCCGAAGACGAGGGCACAGACGATCCATTCTGCATAAATGACGTGCGGCAGTACGCGTACTTCCGGAACGAGCATCCAGAGAACGAGAACGATAATGGAAGCCATGAGCGTGTAGAAAGCTGCCTTCTTGGCACAATATTTCGGTGCGTACATGGTCATGAGGATGATAACAGCAAAGGCTGTCATGAGGGAAAGACCCGCCATGAGGGTCGAAATGATGCCGCTAATGGTAAGGGCGAAGCCTAATGTCAAGAGTCCCAAGAGGAGGACAGATACGCGGGTCACCTTCATATATTTGGCATCGGACATATCCGGGCTGATGAACTGTTTGTGAATATCGTGGGAATAGAGCGTTGCTGCCGAAAGGAGCAGGTTACAGGCAGTACTCACATCTGCGGCCCAGAGGGAGGCCAAAGTGATACCGGCGATCCAGGGATTGAGGCCCATGATCAGCTGCGGCAACGCCGACGTCGGAGAAATCTGAGGATACATTTCTGCGGCAATGACGCCGAGGAGAGCGGCGATGAAGCCGACCGGAAGCATGATCAAACCGCCGATGATGAAGCCACGGCGGGCGGTCTGTACGTTCTTGGCACCCAGGGAAATCTGAATGATGGCTTGCAGCGAAATGTTAACCGTAACCAAGACGACAATCCACGTAACAATGGTCATGGGACCGACACCGGAAATGAAATCAAGGGACGTGACCGACGGTGCCTGAATGGCGACCGTGTCGATGCCGCCGGCCATAGCCAGAATGAGGAAGGCGGCGACGGTAATGCCGATATATTGGAGGGTTACATTGAGGACGTTAGACTGGCTTGCCGACCACATACCGCCGATGAGCGTAATGCCGATGAAAACGACGGCACTCGTGAGCATGCCCGTAAGCGGTGTGAAGATGTCCGGCATGAGTGCAGCTAAGATAGCGCCGCCGGCGACGTACTGCAGGCTCATAATGACGAGCTGCACGAGAATCTGACAGGCAATGCCGGCGATCATCGCCGGACGGTCGTAGTAGCGTTCGAGCAATTCCGGGATGGTCGTAATGTTGAGCTGACGGTATTTC
The DNA here is from genome assembly GCF_027681725.1 of Caecibacter sp. AF58-12pH5A. Taxonomy (NCBI): domain Bacteria; kingdom Bacillati; phylum Bacillota; class Negativicutes; order Veillonellales; family Veillonellaceae; genus Caecibacter; species Caecibacter sp. AF58-12pH5A. The sequence goes on from NZ_JAQDBC010000001.1 coordinate 161,366, forward strand.
TTAGCTACTGTCAGGCCCATGACGACGGCGCCAATGCCCCAGGCGGCTGTATACCAGCCGGCCGACAGACCAACCTTATACGCTTGTTCGGCTACGCCAATCGTAGACGCGCCGCCGACTGCCAGACCGACGATTGAAACGGTAATCAGCGGTGTCGTCAGTTTGCGGCCGGCCAGGACGTATTCTTCCGTCGATCCGGCAGCGCGCCGTTTTACATACCAGCTAATACCAAAGAGGACACCAATATAAGCTAAAATAATAAGCACTTGAATCCATGTCGTCTCCATGTGTAAAACCCCTTTCTATACATCAAAATGAATAAATAAAAAAATCGTCCCTCATAGAGGGACGATTGTCTCGCGGTACCACCCTGCTTATCCGGTTAGAGTATAAAAAAAGAGCAGTACCTCAGGAACGGAATTATATCCGCGGTACCACCCTGCTTATCTCGAATCAGATCAACTCATGGCTGTGTAACGGCAGCTACTCCGATGCAACCTACTCGTATTTCAATCGCACAGTTCAGGAACGAACTTCACACTGCGGCACCCACCGGTTCGCACCGACCACCGGCTCTCTGAGAGATATAAGCAGTATTACTTTTTTCCATCACAACTTTTAACTTATCTTGTTGTTGAGTATTATTATACAGGAAACTCCCCCAAAGTCAAGGCTATTTTCTGATTTTATTTTAAGGTAAACGTTAAACCAGCAAATAATTTTCCTTTTTATTATTTATTTGTTATCTTATATGACAAAAGGCGTACGGCCTGTGTGAGCCGTACGCCTTCTCTCTTTTCTATATTACGTTATACTTAGCCTTTACGGGATTCCGTGAGATCCTGAATGTGGGCAATGAATTCATCGATCGGTTTGGCGCCAATATCACCTTTAGAACGATCGCGGATGGAGAGAGTCTGGCTTTCCATTTCCTTATCGCCAATGATAGCCATGTACGGAACCTTTTCCATCTGGGCTTTGCGGATCTTATAGCCAATCTTTTCGTTGCTTTCGTCTACTTCTACGCGGATGCCGAGTTTCTTGAATTTCTTACGCAATTCTTTGGCATATTCCAAGTGTTTGTCCGAAATCGGCAGGAATTTGACCTGTACCGGAGCGAGCCATACTGGGAAGGCACCGCCATAGTTTTCGATGAGGATGCCCAAGAACCGTTCAACCGAACCGAAGCAGGTACGATGTACCATGACCGGACGATGTTTCTGGCCATCTTCGCCGATGTAGGTCATGTCGAAGCGTTCCGGCATGAGCATATCGAGCTGGATTGTACCGCACTGCCACGTACGGCCAATGGAATCCTTAACGTGGAAGTCCAGTTTCGGGCCGTAGAACGCGCCGTCACCTTCATTGATCTGATAAGGAATCCCCCGTTCTTCAATGACTTCACGCAGGGTATTGGTAGCGAGGTCCCAAATTTCATCGGAGCCCATGGAGTCTTCCGGACGAGTGGACAGTTCTACGTGATAGTCCAGGCCGAATACCTTGTAGGCTTTATCGAAAAGATCCATAACGCCGCGGATTTCCGATTTCATCTGGCTCGGCAGCATGAAGATGTGTGCGTCATCCTGGGTAAAGCAGCGGACGCGGAAGAGACCGTGCAGGGCACCGTGCAATTCATGACGATGAACGAGGCCCAGTTCTGCCATCCGCATGGGGAAATCACGATAGCTGTGGACGTTGCTCTTATATACGAGGATACCGCCTGGGCAGTTCATCGGTTTGATTGCATACGGTTCATCATCAATGGTGGTGAAATACATGTTGTCACGATAGTGATCCCAGTGGCCGGACTGTTCCCACAGATGACGGCTGAGGATCGTCGGTGTGCTGATTTCATCGTATTCGGCTTCCGAATGAAGTTCATACCAGAATTTCAGCAGTGTCTTACGGAGTACCATGCCTTTAGCATGGAAGAACGGGAAGCCCGGGCCTTCTTCGTGGAAGCTGAAGAGATCCATCTGCTTGCCCAGTTTACGATGATCACGTTTTTCGGCTTCTTCAAGCATGTGAAGATAGTCTTCCAATTCCGATTTCTTTTCAAAAGCTGTCCCATAAATACGCTGGAGCATCTTGTTGTGTTCATCACCGCGCCAGTACGCACCGGCAACAGTCTGCAGCTTAAAGGCCTTGACAGCGCCTGTAGAAGCTGCGTGAGGCCCTCTACAGAGGTCAACGAAGTCGCCTTGGCGATAGAGGGAAATCTGTACGTCTGCCGGCAGATCCTGAATCAGTTCTACCTTGTAATCCTGGCCGGCTTTCTTGAACATATCAAGAGCAGCGTCGCGGCTGATCACTTCTTTTTCGAGAGGCAGGTTTTCCTTGACGATTTTGGCCATTTCGGCTTCGATGGCTGCGAAATCTTCCTGTGTAAAGCGGTGTTCCGTATCCATATCGTAGTAGAAGCCATTTTCAATGGACGGGCCAATCGCAAATTTGACGCCCGGGAAAAGGTGCTGAATGGCCTGCGCCATAATATGGGCAGCCGTATGGCGTAAGGTATCCTTGCCTTCCTGTGTATCAGCGCCCAGGAATTCAACTGTCGAACCATCTATAATCGTTTCGCGCAAATCCGTTACTTCCCCATTGACCTTTGCGACGAGTACTTTTTTCGCCAAGCTGTTGCTCAGCTGTTTCACAGCTTCCTGCAACGAAATACCATCGGCAAATGATTTCTTTGTGCCATCTTTCAAAATTAATTCTGCCATAAAAAATCCTCCTTTGTAAACAAAAAGCTCTCGTCCGCAAGGGACGAGAGCATACTCACGTGGTTCCACCCTAGTTCATGGAAGGCCAGGCCTTTCATGTACTCAAGCGCTGTAACGGTACGACCGTATCACTGTACTTTGTTCCAATGATCAGCTCCAAGGTGGTAATGCATCGTTTCTCTATAGGATACTCGCAGCATATGTATCCCTCTCTGCATAAAGTGACCGATGATCTTGTCCTTATCAAAGCCTTTATCAACTTCAATTTACTTGTTCAGTATACGGCTCTTTTTCATAAAAGTCAAGATTGAATACATGAATATTATTTTGTTATGCACCGGTTATTTTTTTAGATATGTCTGCTCTTCTATTATTGCTGAGGATGACAGCATCCTAGAAAGGAAGGGGTTAATTTTTTAAAACAATTTGTCTTGTTTCATAATTACTTTTAGAGATTTTATACTAGTAATTTATATTAATTAGTAATTATTACTACCTTTTTCTCAAGAAACATTATATTTTGGTATATAACGTGGTATAATGATAGTAGAAAAAATATTTAATATTGATATAAAACGCGGAAGCTTCTACCTCTGCAGTTTATATACGATATCTCAGGTTTTGCACCACCGACAGGAGAGATGACCTATGCAAGAATACGGCAGACTGAGAGAATTACGGTATGAAGCCAGACGTTCCCAGCAGGAAATTGCAGACATGCTGCATTGCACACAGGTTGCATACAGCCTGTATGAATCAGGAAAGAGAAAAATTTCTATTGCCCGCCTGGCCATTTTGGCTCGTTTCTATGAAACGTCCATTGATTATTTAGTAGGCCTTGTTGACGAAAGAAAGCCGGCCGGCCCTTATGTAAAGGATTGGAAGGAACTTCGTTAACAGGAAGGGCTAGCCTATACAAAGAGCCCAAAAAAAGACCTGTCTCTTACGAGACAGGTCTTTTAAGCGTCTTGACGAATCAATTAGCCTTTGATTTTTTTGATAGCTTCTGTGAGCATCGGAACGACTTTGAATGCGTCGCCAACGATACCATAGTCGCATACTTTGAAGATCGGAGCATCTTCGTCTTTGTTGATAGCGATAACGCAATCAGCACCGCTCATGCCAGCGAGATGCTGGATAGCGCCGGAGATACCGCAAGCAATGTAGATCTTAGGACCTACAGTTTTACCTGTCTGGCCTACCTGATGGAGAGCGTCGATCCAGCCAGCATCAACAGCTGCACGGGAAGCACCAACAGCACCGCCGAGGAGATCAGCCAAGTCTTTCAGCATGCCTGTGAACGGTTCAGGACCATTCATGCCACGGCCGCCGGAAACGATAACGTCAGCTTCTTCGATTTTAACGCCTTCGCCGCCCATTTTGATGAGTTCAACGAATTTCGTCATGAAGTCAGCATCTGTGAGGTTAGCCGTCTTTTCGATAACTTCACCAGTTGCGCTCGGATCAGCTTCCGGTTTTTTGAATACGTTCGGGCGAACAGTACCCATCTGCGGACGGTTATCCGGGCAAATGATTTCAGCCATGATGTTGCCGCCGAGAGCCGGACGAGTCCAAACGATCGTCTTGTTGTCGTCGTCAACAGCGAGGCCTGTGCAGTCAGCCGTAAGGCCAGTCTGCAGGGAGTTGGCAACACGCGGGCCGAGGTCACGGCCGATGTTCGTAGCGCCAACGAGGAATACGTTCGGTTTTACTTCGTTGAAGAAGTCGCAAATAACTTTTGCATATGCCGTCGTATTGTAGTTTTCGAGTTTTTCGTCATCATATACGTATACTTTGTGAGCGCCATGAGCAATCAGTTCCTGTGCCAACGGTTTTACGTTATGACCAATGAGGATCGCACCTACTTCATCACCGATGGTGTCAGCTAAAACGCGAGCCTGGCCCAACAGTTCGAAAGATACGTTACGTAATTTGCCTTCGAATTGTTCAGCAATTACATATATGCCTTTGTATTCTGCTAAATCCATTTTCACTTTTCCTCCTTAGAATTAAATGATCTTCTGTTCAGTCAGTTTTTCCATCAATGTGTCAACTGCTGCCTGGTAATTGTCATCTTCGACAGGAATTACGAGACCCTGAGTTCTCTGAGGCGGTGTGAAAATCTTACGAACTTTTGTCGGCGAACCGCTCAAACCGATCTTAGATTCATCAGCCTTTACGTCGTCAGCAGACAGTTCAGGAATTTCGCGGCGTTTTGCTTTCATCGTACCACGGATGGTCGGGAAGCGTGGTTCGTTCAATTCTTTTACAGCCGTGATCAAAACAGGGAATTTAGCTTCTGTTACGATATAGCCTTCTTCGTTCTGCTGTTTAACAGTAACGGTGTCGCCTTCGACTTTCAGATCAGCAGCGTATGTGATCTGCGGAATGCCGAGTTCGCAAGCGATCTGCGGGCCAACCTGAGCTGTATCGCCATCGATAGCCTGTTTGCCGCAAAGAATGATATCGAATTTTTCAATACCTTTGAGTTCAGTTACTTTCTTGATGGCCTGTGCAATGCAGTAGCCTGTAGCAAGAGTATCGGAACCACCGACTTTACGGTCGGTCAGGAGATATGCTTCATCAGCGCCCATAGCTAAACCTTCGCGAAGAACGTCTTTTGCCTGCGGGGGCCCCATGGAAAGCAAGGTAACCTTTGCGCCCTGATTATCTTTTAACTGAAGAGCAGCTTCCAAAGCGTTCTGGTCGAACGGATTGAAGATGTTCGGTACACCGGCACGAATGACGGTATGTTTTACGGGATCAATCTTAACTTCTGCTGTGTCTGGAACCTGTTTGACACATACCAATATTTCCATATTTCTGTTGCCTCCTAAATATAATTTTATATCAGCAGAACTAATGTCTGCGTCAATAGCATACCATAAATTAGCGGAGAAGTGCACCTGCTGTAACCATGAGCTGTACTTCGTTGGTGCCTTCGTAGATCTGCGTGATCTTAGCATCGCGGAGATGACGAGCTACCGGGTATTCTTCGCTGTAGCCATAGCCACCGAAGATCTGAACGGCTTCCGTAGCGATTTCCATAGCTACGTCAGAAGCAACTCTCTTGGCAATAGCAGCATCTACTGTGAACGGCTGGCCTTCGTGTTTCTTGCAGGCAGCTTTGTATACGAGGAAACGTGCAGCTTCGACTTTCATCTTCATGTCAGCCAATTTGAAGGAAATGGACTGGAATTTGCAAAGCGGTTTGCCGAACTGTACACGCTGTTTGGAATATTCAACGGCATCCTGGAGGGCTGCTTCAGCAATACCGAGAGCCTGGGCAGCAACGCCAATACGGCCGCCATCCAAGGTCATCATAGCAATCTTGAAGCCTTTGCCTTCCTGGCCGAGGAGGTTTTCAGCAGGAACCTTTACGTCCTGGAAAACGAGTTCCATCGTCTGGGACGTGTGAATACCGAGTTTGTCTTCTTTTTTGCCAAAGGTGAAGCCAGGCATGCCTTTTTCTACGATGAAAGCACTAATGCCGTGGTTGCCCTGGGTTTTGTCAGTCATAGCAAAGACGATATAAATATCGGCTGCGCCACCGTTTGTGATGAAGATTTTGGAGCCGTTCAGCGTATACGAGCCGTCTTCGTTTTTAACAGCTACCGTCTGCTGGCCGGAAGCATCCGTGCCGGCATTCGGTTCTGTCAGGCCGAAAGCGCCGAGTTTTGTACCTTCAACCAACGGGGTGAGGTATTTTTCTTTCTGAGCTTCTGTACCGAACTGCCAAATCGGGTTTGCGCAGAGGGAAACAGTAGCCGACAGGGTAATGGACATACCTGCGTCATATTTAGCCAATTCTTCTACAGCGAGGATATAGCTCAATACGTCGCATTCTGCACCGCCGTATTTTTCTTCAAAATAAGCGCCGCAGAGGCCGAGGCCGAGCATTTCGCTGACGAGATCTTCGTCAAAAATACCCTGGTGGTCACGTTCTGTGATCGTCGGAGCCAATTTCTTTTTGCCAAAATCAGCTGCGAGATTGATAAATTCCTGATGTACGTCTGTCAAGTTAAAATCCATTTGGTTTACACTCTCCTTAACACATGGTATGCAAAAACTTCATACATCCGGGCTGAAATAGCGGTACAACATAGGCGAGCTGTACGGCCTTTTACCCACACGCGGGTACCGGATATATCATCCGTACTGCTACAGGACAAACGGATAGAGCCTGCAAGTTCTTACATTTGCATTGTACAACTTTTCACGTATTTAATCAATAGAAAAAACAGCACTTTATACAATATATCCATTCCGTTTACTCATAGCAAATAGTTCCCACAAATAATAAAATAAATCTAAAACCGCAGTTATGCCCTAACAAATAATGACTATCAGGTTCTATTATTTTGCATGTTTATGCCTTATTTATTTTATCATAGCGCATCTGCCAGGACTTAGTATAAGCTCAGGAAATGGCGCAAAATATGGGCTGTAATACCCCATATCACATGATTTTCATAGCGGTAAATGTAGACCGAATAGGTCTTGCGGCGCCGCCATTCGCTCGTCGTATCCGGTGCAGCACTACGCAATAAATCAGACGGGAAATCCGGGCCCGGCCGGGTGGCAATTTCCATGCGCTTTTCTTCCGGCTGATACTGGCGCAGCCAGGCCAGGGGCACGGTAAAGACTTCATCGAGTTCATCCCTGCTAATTGAAAAATCAAGGCTGTGTAAGCGTGCTGCAAAGGGCCAGACCGTAACACCTACCATAGATTCCAAATAATCCAGAGGCCCCAGAATTTCTATGGCACTTCTCGCTATGCCCAGTTCCTCTTCCGTTTCCCTGATAGCCGCGTCCTGGGCGTTTGCATCAGCTGCTTCTATTTTACCGCCGGGAAAGCAAATATCCCGGGGCTGCCAAGCCAGTTTGCTGCTGCGTACTTCAAAGAGCACGTGTTCTTCTCCGTCTACTGTGACGACGGGCAGCAGGACGGCACAAGGTATATTATTTAAACAATGGAGGGCCTTGACGTGGCGCGTCGGGCTCAACCGTTCTTCCATGGCCATCTCCTCCTTATGGGAAAAAGGAGATGCACGATGGCATCCCCTTTTAGCATGTATTTATTTAACGACAATGTTGATAATCTTCTTTGGTACGACAATGAATTTAACGACCTGTTTGCCTTCGACAAAGGCTTTAACGTGCGGCCGTTCCAGAGCCAGCTCACGCAGCTTGTCCTGGTCCATTTCGACAGGTACCGTAATGCGGTCGCGGACCTTGCCGTTGACCTGGATCGGCAGTTCGATTTCATCGACCTGAAGGGCTGTTTCATCGACGTGCGGCCATTCCTGCTGATGTACATCACCGTCGAAGCCCGCTTGCTGCCACAGTTCGGCTGCAATATGCGGCGTAAACGGAGCCAGTACCTTGAGCAGGTTTTGCATGGCTTCTTCAGCTACATCGCGACGGATGGTCTGGTTCTTGTCGACGTAGTTGTACATGGCGTTGACAAATTCCATGATGGAGCTGACAGCCGTGTTGAGGGCATAATGACCATCACTGCCACGAACGTCGTCTGTTACCTTACGGATAGACGTATATTCGACGAAACGCAGATCTTTTTCGGCCGCCGTATACGGACGGTCTGCTGCTTCGCCGTTTTTCGCCAGATCCAGGTACTGTTCGACAATACGCCATACGCGGTTGAGGAAGCGGTACGAGCCTTCTACACCCGTTTCGGACCAAGGCAGATCACGTTCCGGCGGGGCCGCGAAGAGAATGAAGAGACGGGCCGTATCAGCACCGTATTTGGCAACGATTTCTTCTGGAGATACGACGTTCCCCTTGGATTTACTCATCTTGCTGCCATCGAGGAGTACCATGCCCTGTGTGAGCAGGCGTTCGTACGGTTCTACCTTATCGACATACCCCGCATCATGGAGGACCTTCATGAAGAAACGGGCATAAATAAGATGCAAAATAGCGTGTTCGATGCCGCCAATGTACTGGTCGACGTTCATCCAGTAATTAGCTTTCTTCGGATCGAAGGGCTGTTTTGTATTGCGCGGATCCGTATAGCGCAGGTGGTACCACGACGAGCACAGGAACGTATCCATCGTATCAGTTTCGCGGATAGCAGGACCACCGCATTTCGGGCACGTCGTGTGCAGGAACTTTTCACTCGTTTCGAGAGGCGACGTAGCGCCGGCTGTAAACTGAACATCTTCCGGCAGTTCAACCGGCAGCTGTTCTTCCGGTACGAGCTGTTCGCCACATTTTTCGCAGTAGACAACCGGAATAGGCGCACCCCAGTAACGCTGACGGGAAATGAGCCAGTCGCGCAGACGGAAGTTAACCGTTGCTTTGCCACAGTTGTGATCGACGAGCCACTGGGTAATAGCTTTCTTCCCTTCTTCAATAGAAAGACCGTTGAATTCGCCGGAATTGATCAAATAGCCTTCGCCTTTATAGGCTTCTGTAATTTCATCGTGTTCGTAATCGATCTTGCCTTCCGTATCCTGAATGACGTAATGGATAGGAATATTGTATTTTTTGCAGAATTCGAAGTCACGCTGATCGTGGCCGGCAACGCCCATGACGGCGCCTGTACCATAATCGACGAGGACGTAGTTAGCAATCCAGATTGGTACCTGTTCGTTATTGAGCGGATTTACGGCGTAGGCACCGGTAAACATACCGACTTTTTCCACGTCTTCCGACGTCCGTTCCATATCGCTCTGGTTGCGCATCTTTTCAATAAAGGCACGCAGTTCAGCTTCGTTCGGTTTGCCTTTGATGATGCGTTCGACAAAGCGGTGTTCCGGCGCGAGGACGACGAAGCTGGCACCAAAAATCGTATCGACACGGGTCGAGAAGAGTTCTACCCGTTCGCTGATTTCCGGAATTTCAAAGAAGAAGTTGGCCCCTTCGCTGCGGCCAATCCAGTTGCGCTGCATGGTCTTAACGCGTTCCGGCCAGCCCGGCAGCTTATCGAGGTCGTCGAGGAGCCGGTCAGCGTAGTCTGTAATCTTGAAGAACCACTGTTTCAGGTCCTTTTTGACTACCGGGTTGTCGCAGCGCCAGCAAATGCCGCCTTCAGCCTGTTCGTTAGCCAAAACCGTGTGGCAATGTTCGCACCAGTTAACCTTGGCTTCCTTACGATAGGCCAGCCCCCGTTTGTACATCAGTTCAAACATCCACTGCGTCCATTTATAGTATTCTTTATGGCACGTAGCAACTTCACGATCCCAGTCATACGAGAGGCCTAACGATTTCTGCTGCCGTTCCATGTTGGCAATGTTGTCATAGGTCCATTTTGCCGGCGGGATGTTGTGCTGAATCGCCGCATTTTCGGCAGGCATGCCAAAGGCATCAAAGCCCATGGGATGAATGACATTATAACCGAGCATTCTTCTGTAGCGGGCAATGACATCGCCAATAGCATAGTTACGTACATGGCCCATGTGCAGGTTGCCCGACGGATACGGGAACATTTCCAATACGTAATATTTCGGTTTATCACTTTCGTCCGGACATTTATCCACTTTTTCGTCCAGCCATTTTTGCTGCCATTTCTTTTCTATTTCCTGTGGAATGTATTTTTCCATAGCACGACCCCCGTATCTTAAAAATGTATTGCAGGTAAAGTTGTTGACTTTTTTATTATAATTGTCGTAACACGTCAAGTCAATTCATGTTTGGCAAATCCCTGCCAAAAATTAGCTGGTTCAAAGCCTTTGCGCCAGAACGAGGCACCGCCCAAATGGTACTGAGGAATCAGTTTTACTTTTTCTTTAAGGGATTTATCATCTTCAAACCAGATTTTGAGGCGTCCTTCCGGCAGCTGTACGTCGAGCTTATAAAGGCCCAGGGCATTGTCCCAGACGACAGACGACTTATATTTGTTGCGTACAGCCTGGCTGTCAGCAAGGGTCAGTGTGCGCACGAAGAGCTTGGGCTTCTTGGCGGCTGTCTTAGCTGCAGCCGCCGGTTTCGTACCGGCGCCAGCTTCTACAGTTGTCTCCGTTACAGCTGCCGGCCAGTCTGCCAGGTCTTTGGGCAGGTCCTTGCCATTAGCCGCTTCATACCATACGCGCATGTAGAGCGGCATGCCGAGAATAACCTTTTCAGCCGGCACGGACTGGAGTGTATTTTTGATGGACGTTTCTACCCAGGGCAGCGTCGCTGTAGGCCCGGCGACCGGGCTCGTGCGGCCTACCTGATCATAGGCCATGAGCATGACGTAATCAAGGCTTTTACCGAGGGCTTGGCGATTATATACCATAGACCAATTGGGACTATCCGACGGAGCCGTTACATCCATGGAAACTTTCAGGCCGTAGGCATGGGCTACGTCGGAAAATTCCCGGACGAACTGTGTCAGGAGGTCTCTATCACTATAGTTGACGTTTTCAAAATCGATATTGTAGCCGGCAAAGTCATAGAGGATGCTGTAGCCGATGAGCTCCTTAATAAGCTGTTTGCGCAGGTTCGGCTGGGACAAGACTTCATGGGTCAGCTTGGGGCTAAAGTCATTATCGACGAGGGGCCATACTGCATAGCCTTTTTCCTGCCACGACGTAATGAGCGTATCCAGATCGGGATTGCGCAGGACAATGCCCTTACTGGAAAGGCGGAAGGCACACGGCGAAAGGACGGGCTGTTTGGTCTTTAATTCCGGAATAGGGCTCTTTTCATCCATAACCGGGTCCCAGAAAAGGACCATTCCCAAATTACCTTTTTTCGTGATTTCCGGAGCAGACTGGGCAGACTGCTTCAGCTCTGCCGCCGTACGCTTAGCCTTAGCAGGCGGCAAAAGGGATTTCGTTTCACCGTCCAAAACATAGCTGATACCCAAAGGGCGGCGTATGCGGCCAATGCTGATGTTACGGCCTTCCTTACTCTTCGCGCCCGGCAGGGTCAGGCTCACGTTACGGTCCTGGCCGAGAACCTTTTCGGCCGTCGCGTTTTGCGGCAGGCGGAACCAATACTGCCCTTCTTTATCGGGATTGGCATAGACGCCATACTGCTCCAGAGCCTTGTCCGTGACGAGCCAGCGCTGGCCATCGTCGACAATCTGCAAATCTTTAATCGTGTCACTTTTTATGGGGTTTTGTACAACCGGCACGGAAAAAGCCGGATCTGCCTCCTTGCCGGCACTATCACTTTGGGCGGCCCAGACAGCATTGCCTGTCGTCATGACCAACACCGCCAGGAGTGCTAATTTCTTTGCAATACCTTTATATACCATGCATATCTCCTTACAAACGAGGGGGCTGCCGCCTTAGAGGTACTGACTTCCCTAATTGACAGCCCCGTTGTATAATAAAACGACTGTAATTTTCTATACAGTGACTTTTATTATATCACAAAGGGGCGCTCTTTTATGCATCAATATCTATTTTTTATTGGTTCCTTCCCCATCCGTGCCTATGGCCTGCTCTTTATGCTGGGCATCGTCTCAGCCGGCATTACGGGCTACTATATTATGAAACGCGACGGCCGTGGCTGGCACACCCATATATTTGACTTTACCATGTATTGTGGTCTCGCCGGTATCGTCGGCGGCCGTCTCTGGGATGTGTTCTTCTTCGATTGGCCGTACTATCACAATCACCTCCTGGAAATCCCCTTCGTCTGGCAAGGCGGCATGGCTATCCAGGGAGGTCTTCTCTTCGGTGCCATTGCCGGCATTGCCTACACGAAATATCACCATATCGATACATGGGCCTTTGCCGATCTCCTGGCACCGGCCATCATCCTGGGCCAGTCCATTGGCCGTATGGCCAACCTCATGAATGGTGATGCCTTCGGCCATCCTACAGGCGGTAACTTCGGCATTCTCTACCCGGAAACGACGTTAGCCTACCATACGTATGGCAATCAGCCCCTCTGGCCGGCTGAAGTGTGGGAAGGCCAGCTCGATATTCTGGCTTTCGTAGCACTCCTCTTCTACAGCTCCTTTCCCCATAAGAAAGGACAGGTTTTCTGCCTCTATGTCATGCTCTACGCCGTAGAACGGTTCTTCCTGGAATTCCTGCGCGGAGACTACGTGTCCCTTACGCTGGGTCTGAAATCAGCGCAAATGACCAGCGTCATCGCCTTTGTCATTGCGGCAGCCGTCTTTATCTACCTGCATTTCAAAGGCAGCGCAGACGAACCGCCTCAGCCCGGCACACCAGCCCTGGAAGATAAGAACGCCTAAGCGCCCAGACATACAAAACACCTCACCGGCAGCCCTTGCGGGCATTCCGATGAGGTGTTTTTTTACGTATGTTTTTTATTTCTGATCCCGTTCCAACGCTTCCTTCAGCGTATGCCAGGCGAGAACAGCACATTTTACGCGGGCCGGCATATTGGAAATGTTTTTCAGGGCAATGGCGTCTTCCAGTTCTTCCAGTTCATCATCATCCGTTACTTCCCGTTTGATCATATCGAGGAAGAGGTCAACCAGGCGCAGCGCTTCTTCTACGCTCTTGCCTTTAATGAGATCGATCATAATGTCTGCCGAAGCCTGGCTGATGGCACAGCCATGGCCCGTATAGGCAGCATCTTTAATGATACCGTCCTGGATATCGGCCTGCAGCGTAATGTCATCGCCACAGCTCGGGTTATGACCGTGTTCCTGCAGATTAGCCTGATCCAGGGGGTGTTTGTTTTCCTGACACTGGTTATGTTCCAGAATGATGTCAGAGTACAATTCATTCATGTTTTCCATCGTCGACGCTCCTTAATCTTTAAAGCCCATCTGTTTTCGTACGAGGGGCAGTTTTTCCAGGAAATAGTCTACTTCATCCAGTGTATTGTAGATATAGAAGCTGGCCCGGTTCGACGCTTCGACGCCGAGGTGGCAGCCTAAAGGCTGGGCGCAGTGATGGCCGGAACGGATGGCGATACCAAAGCTGTCGAGAATGGTAGCCGCATCATGGGGATGTACGCCATCGATGGTGAAGGTAATGACGCCCGTCTTTTCTGCCGGATCCGTGCTGCCGATAATATGGATATGGGGGATTTTTTTCATCCCTTCAAGGCAGCGCGTGGTCAGTTCGTGTTCGTGTTCTTCAATGGCATCCATGCCCAGGTCTTCCAGGTAATCGATAGCTGCGTGCAGGGCTACAGCACCTTCGACGTTCTGGGAACCGGCTTCAAACTTGAAGGGCAGTTCGTTAAAGGTCGTCGACTGTTCCTGTACGTATTCGATCATATCGCCGCCCAAAAGGAACGGTTCCATATCTTCCAGAATGGCTTTTTTGCCATAGAGGACGCCTGTGCTGGCAGAGCCGCACATCTTATGGCCTGAGAAGACGAAGAAATCACAATCTATATCTTGAACGTCCGTCTTCATATGCGGTACGGACTGGGCCCCGTCGACAATGGCCACGGCACCGACTGCATGAGCACGGGCTACGATTTCTTTAACCGGCCGTTTCATGCCATAGACGTTGCTCACGGCGGCGAAGGAAACGATCTTCGTGCGGTCGTCGATCTTGGCCAGGTCTGCTTCTGTAATATGACCTTCTGCATCGAGATACATGTAGTCCAGTTCAGCACCGGTCTTTTGGCAGACACGCTGCCACGTAACGAGGTTGGAATGATGTTCCGAAATGGGAATGACAATCTTGTCGCCTTTATGGAGATGTGTTTCCCCATAGCTGCGGGAAATGAGGTTCAAGGCTTCCGTCGTATTGCGAACGAAGACGATTTCCTGCGTCGATTTTGCATTGATAAAGCGGCGTACTGCTTCGCGGGCTTCATCGTACAGTTCGCCTGCTTCAATGCTCAGGACATGGGCGCCACGATGGGGATTGCCATTGTGGTTTTCCAAGAGATCTACGATAGCGTGAATAACCTGGTACGGCTTCTGCGTTGTCGCTGCGTTGTCAAAATAAACGATCTGATGTCCGTTATGGACTTTAGTCAAGATGGGGAAATCTCTGCGTACATTTAGCATTGCAATCACCTTTCTTCTGACAAAATTGCATTTTTTCACGGAACGCCTGGAGGGCTTTATTTTCCAAATCTTTATCGCCCAATGCATCGATGATGGGGCGGATGTTCGATTCGACGATGATCAGCTGTGCACCGGCTTCGTTAAAGCCACGGCTCATGAGATAAAACAGTTTATCCTTGTCGATCTGGCCGGCACTGGAGGCATGGTTGCCGACGACGTCGTCTTCCTTGCACAAGAGAAGCGGCACAGAAATGGAATGTACCTGCGGGCTCAAGAGGATACACGTGTCCGATTCGGAGCCTACAGCCTTTTTGCCGCCGCGGAGAAAATCAATCGTGCCGCGGAAATATTTTTTCGACGTATCGAGAAGAGCCCCGGAGGTAACGATGTCCGTATTGGTTTTGACGCCCTGCGTCGGTACCCAGTACGAAAAGTCTACGACCTGGTCCTTGTCGCCTAAATACATGGCTTTGCTGTTAAAGGTACTTTCGTCATGCATGAGGTCCGTCTTGTAGTAGGAAATGGCCGTTTTGCCGCCCAGTTCAGCGTTCACATAATCGACGACGCTTTCCTTGCCGGCATCGGCGTAGCGGTGTTCTACGTGGCGCACGTTTTCGCCATGGAGCTGTACCTTGCTGATTTTGACATGGGCTTTTTCTTCTGTCTTGACGTAGGTCAGGAAGTTGACGGCCCCCTGTTCGCTGCCGCCTTCAAAGAGAAGGTATACGTGCAGGTCACTGCCGGCACCGGCTTCGACAGTCAGCTGGCCTGTGAGCTGCGGCTGATCATCGCACAGTGTATATGTGAGCCAAACGGAACCGGTCTGGCCGGCTGCGGTCTTTACAGCACAGCCTGTTTCACTTTGTGTAAGGGCGCGCTGCAGTTCTTCCGGGTTAGCCCCTTGGAAGTCTCCTAAATCGGGTACGCCATTGCCATCATAGAAGGAAACGCTGACGTCCCCTTCGTGGCGTTCTGCCGGCGTATAGGCAGTTACAGCTCCGGCAGCCAGCGGATCGAGTTCCAGATGATTGACTTTCATCCAGCGAAAGGTTGGACGCGGGAGTTGGTTATATTCAATAACAGGCTTATCTTTTCTCATTCTGCTCCTCCTCCCTTATTTCAACGAACCTTTAAGTTCGAGATTGATAAGATTGTTCATTTCTACGGCATATTCCAGAGGCAGTGCCTTGGATACCGGTTCTACGAAGCCCCGTACGAGCATGGCCCGTGCTTCGTCTTCGGAAAGGCCGCGGCTCATGAGGTAGAAAATTGCTTCATCAGAAATACGGCCGATAGAGGCTTCATGACCGAGGTCAATGTTGTCGTTCTTGACGACAATAGCCGGGATCGTATCGGACTGGGACTGTTCGTCCAGCATCAGGGATTCGCAGCTGACGTTGGCTTTGGCTCCTTCTGCTCTCGGGTTGATGACGACACAGCCACGGTAAATGCTGACGCCGCCGCCCTTACTGATGGATTTGGAGTTAATATTGCTCGATGTATGCGGTGCATTATGTACGACCTTAGAGCCTGTATCGAGATATTGGCCGGCACCGGCAAAAGTAACACCTGTAAATTCGCAGTGTGCGCCTTCACCCTGAAGGATACTCATAGGATAGAGGCAGGACGTATGGGAACCGAAGGACCCGGTAACCCAGTTGATCGTACCGTTCTTGCCGACAATAGCCCGTTTCGTATTCAGGTTGTACATATTTTTGGACCAGTTTTCAATGGTCGAATAGGTCAGCGTAGCGTCGTCGCCGACGAACAATTCAACACAGCCGGCGTGCAGGTTGGCTACATTGTATTTCGGTGCGGAACAGCCTTCGATAAAGTGTACCTTTGCACCCTTTTCGACGATAATCATAGTGTGTTCAAACTGTCCAGCCCCTGGTGCATTAAGACGGAAGTAACTCTGCAAGGGGATAGAAACATCGACGCCGGCCGGCACGTACACGAAGGAACCACCAGACCAGACAGCACCGTGGAGGGCTGCAAACTTATGGTCCGACGGCGGTACAAGCTTCATGAAGTGAGCTTTAACGACGTCTTCGTATTTTTCCAGAGCCGTATCAAAGTCCGTATAAATAACACCCTGCTCTACCAGTTCGTCCTGAATGCTGTGGTAGACAACTTCCGAGTCATACTGGGCGCCGACACCGGCGAGGGATGTCTTTTCTGCTTCCGGAATACCCAGGCGGTCGAACGTGTCTTTAATATCTTCCGGCACGTCTTCCCACTTGCCCTGCATCTGCGAGTTCGGGCGGACGTAGGTGACGATATTATCCATATCGAGTTCACTAATATCGGGCCCCCACGTAGGGAATTTCATGCGATAAAACAAATCCAGCGATTTCAGACGGAAATCGAGCATCCACTGCGGTTCATGTTTCTTTTCCGAAATTTCGCGGACAATTTCCGGCGTCAGGCCGGCATCTGTTTTATAGGAATAGGTAAAATCATTTTTAAAGTTATAGATATTGCCGAAGTCAGAAAAGGTTTCTATTTTCTGGCGTTCGTCATTTAATTTCTTTTCCCGTTCTTCAATGATGTTTTCTCTTTCATCAGCCATAGTCGTACCTCCTATCAGGCCTGTCCTCTGAATGCATCGTACCCGTTGGCTTCGATGACCTGGATCAGGGAGGCATCGCCGGTCTTAACGATCTTGCCGTCAATGAGTACATGAACGAAGTCAGGTTTCAGATTCTGCAGGATTTCACTGTGATGCGTAATAACGAGAATCGAATTGGTTTCATTGTGATACTGTTCGACCGTTTCAGAAACAATACGGACAGCATCGACGTCGAGACCCGAGTCTATTTCATCGAGCATGGTCAGTTTCGGTTCAAGCATACACATTTGGAGAATTTCTGTCTTTTTCCGTTCGCCGCCGGAGAAGCCATCGTTGACATAGCGTTCGGCATAGGAGCGGTCCATGCGCAGCTGTTCCATCTGTTTGTGAAGCTTTTTGCGGAACGGCATGATGCGCTGCTGTTCACCGGAAACGGTGCTCTTCGCGTTGCGAATGAAGTTTTCTACAGAAATCCCCTGTACAGCAATAGGCTGCTGGAAGGCCATGAAGATACCGGCTTTGGCACGTTCATTGACCGGTGCTTCCGTAATATCCTGGCCTTCAAAGAAGATTTTCCCGGCTGTGACTACATATTTAGGATTGCCCATAATAGCATTGAACAAGGTAGACTTGCCAGCGCCATTCGAGCCCATGATAACGTGTGTTTCCCCCGTATTGATCGTTATGTCGAGTCCTTTGAGGATTTCTTTGCCTTCTACAGCAACATGTAATCCTTCTACTCTTAATAATTCACTCATTTTTATCACTCCTATGAGACTACTCGTTTCCGAGCCTGGTATATTGTAAATGTATACTTTTTAACTACACATAAGGTTACTCCATTATGCAGTTAAAGTCAACTATTTTGGTGCTATTTGACTATTTTTTTCTAAAAAAACAAATTGGCGTAAAAAGGGACTGCGCATGCGCAGTCCCAGGCTTACCTTTTTCTTTTACTGTGGACCAGCTGACCTGCCGCAGCGAAGACGGCTAAGAGCAATAACACGAGTAGCTTCGCCGTCGGTCCTTCCACAGCAATGGCATATATGAGATAGAAAAAAACAACACACCAGAGAAAAATATTGATCTTGCGTGTCATGCGTCTGCCTCTTGCGCCTGCTGTTTTTGCAGGGCCAGCGTGGCCTGAATGTACATGGCACATTCAATACGTTTTTTCTGGATCTGGCAGCTCAACGCATATGGCGTCCGGATATCACCGCCGTACTTGATGTTGTTGGCATGACAGCCGCCGCTGCAGAAGAACTTCGCCCAGCACTTACAGCATTCCGGTTTATTGAGAACGTGCATGTCCCTAAAGAGGGCCGGCAGCTGCGTATTGGTCACGCCGTCATAGACGTTGCCAATAACGTAGCCATCCTGGCCAACAAACTGATGGCACGGATAAATGTCACCGTTCGGTACAACGCACATGTATTCATGACCGGCACCACAACCACGCAGGCGCTTAGCAATACAGGGGCCGCGGTAGAGATCCATAATGAAGTGATAATAAATGAACGGGTGGCCTTCGAGCTGGCGTTTCAGGTAGAGGTCCGTCAGGTTTTCATATTCCGCAAAGATGCGCGGCAGGTCTTCTTCCGTAATCGCATAGGACAGATCATCGCCAACAACCGGTTCCATCGAAAGCCCTTCAAAGCCCAGGTCAGCCATGTGTTCTACGTCCTTCGTAAAATCCAGGTTGTATTTGGTGTACGTGCCACGTACGTAATATTCTTCGCCGTTGCGGTGCTTGGCTGCATAGACCTGGTTGCGGGCACACGTTTCGTACGAACCCTGGCCGCCTGCATTAGGACGCATGCGGTCGTGTACTTCCTTACGGCCATCGAGACTCAAGATGAGGCTGATGTGATTATCCGTCAAATATTTCACCTTTGCCGGATCGAGGAGCATACCGTTCGTCGTCAGAGACAGTTTAAATACCTTGTCGTGGATCTTTTCTTGTTCCCGGATGTATTCGATGGTCTGCTTGACTACGTCGAAGTTCATGAGCGGTTCGCCGCCGAAGAAATCGATTTCGCAGTGCTGACGCTTGCCCTTGGTGCTTTCAATGAGCATATCGACAGCACGGCGGGCTACGTCAAAGCTCATGAGCTCCCGGCGATGCGTATCGTAGTCGCCTTGGGACGCAAAGCAGTACTGGCAGCGCAGATTACAGTCGTGGGCAATGTTAAGACAGAGCGATTTAATGACCGGTTCTTCTTCTGCGACGACCTTGAAGGTTTCACACATCGGTGCAAAGAGCATTTCTTTGGCAATGAGTTCATCCAGTTCTGCCAGGGATTCATCCAGGTCCTGCCGGCTGTACGTGCCGTCAAGGGCTGCGTAGACGTCATCCTTGTTGTCCCCTTTATAGGTATCGAGGATGTCGTACGTAATTTTATCGATGACGTTAATAATACCGCTGTTGACGTCGAGCAGCATATATGTGCCATTCTGGCAATATTTATGAATCATTGGTTGTATCTTAGCCATAGTTCCTCCATACAAAAAGAATACCCTTTACCTTCCGGTAAAGGGCGTCCCCTTATGTCATTTCATTCTTACTTCGTGCAGATCTGATTGCCTACAGTACAGGATGTTTTGCAAGCGGACTGGCAGGATGTCTGGCATTCGCTGCAGCCTGCATGCTGTACAGTTTTCTGAATCGATTCTGTATTGATTGTAATGATGTGTTTTGCCATGGTATTCACCTCTTCATTAGAACTGATTTTATTGTACCATAGAAACGTACTTTCTACAACAATTACAAAAGGCTGAAGCCTTCAAAAACGAAATTTCTTCCTACGCGGACAACGATGGATCGTTCCTGAAAAAGCTCATTCGTATCGAAGAAAATATCGAAGCCGCCCTTATAGTTTACATATACGGAATTAATCTGATTTAAATAGCCTCTGATCTCATCAGCCGAGATTTCCCGTTCACCATCAGAGCGCCATTTCTTATTTTTAAAGTTTGCAATAAGCGGCGCATGAGCCAAGACGCGGGCATGATGCTGTAAAATCCAGTCCCAAATTTCTTTACTGTAACGGACAGCTTCATCATGGTCCTTCTCGTCCAGCCCTTCCAGCGTAAATAACACAGGTTTATCACCAAACATGATTTCATCCATGTAACTGCCTTTTACATATTGTAAGCTCATATGACTGAACCCTCCGCCCTTATAAAGTAACGTGCGCCCAGAAAATACTGCGCCCTTCTATACTACATAAATATAAGGTCTTTGTCAAATACGCATATAGCATACCGTTGTCAGCGTTTGCACTCCCGGCATAGGCCTTAAGACCCTTCTTTACCAGGGCATAAATCGGCTAAAAAGCACTGGTCGCACAAGGGTTTTCTGGCCTTGCAGACGCGGCGGCCATGCCAAATGAGCCAGTGATGGGCACGGCTCCACCATTCCTTAGGGATGGCCTTTTGCAATCCCTTTTCTACTTCGAGGGGTGTCTTACCCGTGGCCAGCTGCAAACGGTTCGCCACACGGAACACGTGCGTGTCTACAGCAATGGCCGGCGTATCAAAGAGAATGCTCACGAGTACGTTCGCCGTCTTGCGGCCTACGCCGGGGAGCTTAACCAGTTCGTCAAAGGTCCGTGGCACTTCCCCACCATACTGCTCGCAGAGGATGGCACAGTTTGCCAGGATATTCTTGGCCTTACTGTGATAGAGACCACAGGTCTTGATCTTTTCCTCCAGTCCCGTAAGACCCAGGGTAAGGATCTTTTCAGGGCTGCTGTATTCCGGGAAGAGCTGAGCCGTAACGATGTTAACCCGTTCGTCCGTACATTGAGCTGACAAGATAACGGCAATCATGAGCTCAAAGGGTGTGGAGTAATGCAGGGCTGGCTTCATAATGCCGTACTGGTCTTGAAAGCGCTGGAGCATTTCGTCCTTCACTTTTTTGGTCACTTTCATTTATTTCGCCTCGTTTGTATCAATGACCTCATTCAGGCTGCCCATTTCATAGCCGCCCAAATCTAAAGTAACGTAGACAAATCCGCATTGACGCAATTTTTGTACAATTTCCTGGCGGTGTTCTAAGATTACAGGCAGTTCGTCTTCACCCACTTCAATGCGGGCAATATCACCGTGATAGCGTACGCGCAGGGAGCCTTTGATGTACGGAGCTATAACGCTTTCTGCTTCATCTACCATGTGCAGCCGTTCCGGCGTCAGTTCGACACCATAAGGCACGCGGCTGGCGAGACAGGCGGCGCTTTGCTTATCCCACGTACGCAGGCCCAGCTCTTTCGACAGAGCGCGGATATCAGCCTTGGTGAGGCCCGCTTCAATCATGGGACTGCGCACAGCGTCAGACAGTTCTTCCAGGGCCTTCATGCCTGGACGGAAATCACCCAAGTCATCGACGTTACCGCCATCGATAACCCACTGGTAATGCTGCTGCTTTGCCAGCTCTACGAGAGCTGAAAAACGGATTTTCTTGCAAATATAGCAACGGTCCATAGGATTCTTGACAAATTCTTCATCATCAAACTCCGTCGAATGGACGACGAGGTGATGGATGCCGATTTGTTTGGCCATAGAAACGGCATCTTCTTCTTCGCTGTGCGGCAGCGTCGGCGAGACCGCCGTTACAGCCAAGGCTTTATCATGCAGTACATCATGGGCTGTATAAGAAAGGAAGGTGCTGTCTACGCCACCGGAAAAACCGATGACTACACTGCCCATGTCTTTCAGTATTGTGCGTAGTTTATTGTAGCGTTCTTTCGTTTCCGCTGTTACCATGTGTATCCTCTTCTTTCATTTATTATTTTATATGAAGCATTCAAACCGCTGCCGCTCCTGTGCTAACGGATCAGGCAAAAAGGAAGCAGCCTCGGTCTTAAGCGCCAGAGGCACACCGTAGTATGCCTCTGCAATGCTGCCGGCAATGGCAGCCTGCGTATCCGTGTCGCCACCGAGGGAAAGGGCATTGCGGATAGCGTCCTCAAAGCTGTGGCTTGCTAAAAAGGCTTCCAGCGCCTCTGGCACGCTGTCAGCAGTACAAGCCGAAAAATGATAGTCCCTTCTAATCGCTGCCAAGGGCGTTTGCAAGGGATAATAGTGCTGTAAGTACGTACGCAGATCACGCTGTGACGTACCCTTTCTGGCCAGATAAATGGCCGCAGCCACGGCCAGGGCACCGCGGATGGCCTCCGGATGATTATGCGTCACAACAGCCGTCAATTCTGCCAAGGCCAGCACCTCTCTGAGAGACTGGCCGGCCCAGGCCGCCGGAGCGACGCGCATAGCAGCACCATTACCAAGACTGCCATAGGGTCCGGCCGTATCAGATTCGTACCAACGGATAAATAAGGGCCCATAGCCAATACCGGGATAGCGGTGGCACCAATAGCGCAGCTGCCGGGCAACGCACGTCGTCAGTCCGTCAGCTGTGGCTTTGCTTTCCCTGATTGCCGCAGCAACGGCCAGCGTCGTCACCGTGTCGTCTGTGATATGCGCGCCTGCCGGAAACAAGGGTGCTTCCGGTGGCGGCACAACCTTTGTGCCATTGGCGCACTCAGCTTCATAGAGAGAGCCTGCAAGATCACCAATAATCGTTCCCCAAAGCATGGCCTGGCCACCTTCCGTTTTAGACAGCAAATTAGAATCGTTCCTATTATAGCATACATAGATGCGATAAAAAAAGCGGAAAACACCGTTTAATATCTATCATATACATAATTGAATATCATTCTATGACATATATCATGCTCCTAAGAGACTGCCCACAATGATGCCCAAATATGTGCCGATCACGTAACCAAAGGTACCGACGAGCATCGCCGGTCCGACGAGCTTCGTCCAGCCTTG
Organism: Caecibacter sp. AF58-12pH5A; assembly: GCF_027681725.1. Taxonomy (NCBI): domain Bacteria; kingdom Bacillati; phylum Bacillota; class Negativicutes; order Veillonellales; family Veillonellaceae; genus Caecibacter; species Caecibacter sp. AF58-12pH5A. The sequence continues at coordinate 184,401 of NZ_JAQDBC010000001.1, forward strand.
AGAAATGGCCATACCTGCCGCCGTCGTCGGGCCACCAATGTTGGCGTTAGAAGCAATGATAATATCCTCCAGGTCGAAATGAAAGAGCTTGCCGCCAATGAGGCAAAAAAGCATGTTCACAATGACCATGAAAAGGCAGAACACGAAGAGGAGTGGCGCATTCATGATAATGCTCATGATCGACGCTGGTACGCCAATGACAAAGAAGAACATATAAATAAAAAAGGTACCGATTTCCTGGGCCCCATTCATAGCCGCTGCCTGTTTATCGAAATACGTAGCAAAGACCATAGAAATAAGGGTAATCCATACATACTGGCTGCCGAAGAAGGTGTTGCACATTTTTAGGAAGCCATTGTCCATTGGAATAACTGCCGTCAAGGCGTCGCCGATCAATTTCGATACGGTAACGACGACAACAGCGTACATCATGTTCATGGCAATATCCTTCAAGGAAATATTCTTGCGTCCCCAATAGGCCGCCGCCAAGGTTTTGCCTTCGTCGCTAATGCCGTTTTTTTCTACGTCGTCAATATGAGGATGCGTGTAAATGCGGCGGAAAAAGGCGTTGCCCGCAATGCCTAAAAGAGCCAGAAAATATATGGCCATGTTCAGGTTATCGGCTACAGTCGCCGCTGACACAAGACTGCCGCTGGGCTTGAAAGCATCGGCCAGGGCCGTAAAATTGACACCGCCACCAATATACGAGCCCGTCATCATGGCCGCGATTTTAGGCAACCCTTCTACGTAGCCGCCCAAAAGGAGCGTACCGACGACAGCGCCACATACCGTGCCGGCTGCACCGATGAGAAAAATAAACAGGAGCCGCCCCGTTTCCCGCCAGATTTTGCTCATATTGGCCTGCAGGAGCAAGAGCGGAATGGCTATAGGCACGGCGTAGCCCCAGATGATATCGTCATAAACAGGCGCATGGGAGGGAATGACGTTCGTATTGACCAATACCAGGGCAAAGATCAGGGCAATGATGGCTCCGGAAAGCTTCGAAGCCCAGACGTACTTCTGTTCCAAATAAACAGATACAGCAACAGCAATGAGCATGATCGACAGGAGCATCCACGTGTTGTCAGGGCTGATGAGTGAATTCATAGAGGTCACTTCCTTCTTAAAATAAGAAAAAGCATAAAGGCAATTCCCTTATGCTTTTTCCTTTATACGTTCATTATATTTACTTGTTTTATAAACTGCAATGGTTTTTGCTTATTTTTGCGCCTTATTGGAAATGGGCCGCTTCGGCCGAGAGCACTTCATGACGCAGCTTCGACAAGGTTTCACTGCGCTGTACCCACATCATTTCCGGATTGACAAGGCGCTTGTATTCCGGCCAGAGCGTGTCGATTTCGTCGTTGGCATAGTCGATGATTTCCGCTAGTGTCGGCTGCTGGTAGACGAGTTCCCCTTGCAGGAAAATGGGCTGCAGCATAGTCCGTACTGTATAGGAGCCGGCCGGGATAATACGGAAACGCCACGGCGTAATATCACTGGATAAACGTAAATCCTGGCTTTCATCGATCGTCTCGCCTTCGAGAACGATAATATCTGCCTTCATCTTGCCCGTCACTTTATCGTAAATACGCAGAACGTTCTTACGGCCAGGGTTAGAAATTTTTTCGGCATTATCGCTCATCTTAATTTTCGGTACAAACGTGCCGTTTTCATATTGGCCGGCCATTTTAAAGACACCACCCATAGATGGGCTGTCCTTGGCCGTAATCAGATTTGTACCGACACCCCAGGAGCTGATCGTACTGCCCTGCAGCTTCAGCTGGGCAATAAGGTTTTCGTCGAGATCATTCGACGCGGCAATGACCGCATCAGGAAAGCCGGCAGCGGCAAACATCTTATGGGCTTCTTTAGAAAGGTAAGCCAGGTCACCGCTATCGAGACGGATACCATAAAAAGGCGGCAGCGTGCCGGCATCTTTCATTTCCTGGAAAATCGTAATCGCGTCGGGGACGCCCTGCTTCAGCGTATTATACGTATCAGCCAAAAGGATCAGGCTGTTCGGATAATGCTTTGCATAGCAGCGGAATGCTTCCAGCTCTGTCGGAAAGCTCATAATCCAGCTGTGCGCCATAGTACCCATGACGGGAATGCCAAACCTGGCGCCGGCCAGCATATTACTCGTACCGTTAAACCCGCCAATCATAGCCGAACGGGCGCCGTAGACACCGGCCGAAGCACCTTGTGCCCGGCGCAGGCCGAATTCCATAAGCGTATCCTGTGTACCGGCTACACAGCGTACACGGCGGGCCTTCGTCGCAATGAGGCTTTCGTGGTTCATGATCATAGACATGCAGGTTTCCAAAAGCAGTGATTCATTTTTCGTCGTTTCTACGCGCAGCAACACTTCCTGCGGAAAGGCAACGGTGCCTTCGGGCATGGCATAAATGCTGCCTGTAAAGTGAAACTTCTTCAAGTAATCCAGGAATTCATCGCGGAAGTTCCCAGTACTCTTTAAATAAGCCAGATCGTCGTCAGAAAAGTGAATATTTTTGACGTACTCAATCAGATGATCCAAACCGGCTACGACCGTATAGCCGCCGGAAAAAGGATTATGCCGGTAGTAACGGTCAAACACACAGGCCTGGCTGTGTTTTCCTTCAAAATACAGGCCCTGCATCATTGTCAGCTGGTATAAATCAGTCAGCAAAGCATTCGTATACAATAGTCTCGCCTCCCACTCATATTGTACCTATTATAACATTAAAAAGTAGTATACGCCAACGAATATTCTCGTAATTCTTGACAATGTACATTGACGTCTGTCATGACAGGAAAACAGTATATTTTTCTCCTAATGGCTTCTTTTTTTCTCCACCTGTGTTATAATGAAAAAACTTGTAATGCTTTTGTTTTTTTCTTATATACTATATATCAAGCGAGGACGATACAAATGATAAAAGATCGCTTATTTCTCCTGGCGGCTACTGTCTTTTGGGGCTGCGCCTTCGTGGCCCAGCGGGTCAGTACGGACACGATGGGTGCCTTTGCCTTCAACGGTCTCCGTTTTTGGCTCGGTGCGCTGGCTGTCTTGCCCGTCGCCTTATGGATCCGCAGACAGACCAAATCTGACGAAGCACCGGATCGGCCAGCCTGGCTTTCCCTGCCCCTGGCATGTGCTATTTTAGGCTTTGTCCTATTCGCCGGTTCCAGTCTGCAACAGCTGGGTCTTTTTTATACGACAGCCGGCAAGGCCGGCTTTATTACGGCACTCTATATCGTCGCCGTCCCCCTCGTGGGCATCCTCTTTCACAATCCCCTGCGCCTGACCCACATTACGGGCTGCCTGACGGCCCTCCTCGGCGTCTGGCTCCTGGCCTGGCACGGCAGCGGCGAGCTGCTTCGTACGGGCGATTTCATCATCCTCGTCAGCGTTGTCTTTTGGACGCTCCACATCCTGGTCATCGACCGCTTCGTCCGCTATTTTTCTGGCGTCTACCTGGCAGCAGGGCAATTCTTCTTCTGCGGCCTCTACAGCTTCCTCTCCGTGCCCGTAGCAGGAGAAACGCTGACCTGGTCTGCTATCGCCGCTTCGGCCATTCCCATCCTCTACTGCGGTATTTTTTCCAGCGGCGTCGGCTATACCTTTCAGATTCTCGGGCAGCGCAAGGTACCGCCTACGGAAGCATCCCTTCTCCTGAGCTTTGAAATGATATTTAGTGCCCTTGCAGGTTATGCCTTCTTGGGTGAAACCATGACGCCCCGGGAGCTCCTGGGCTGCGTCCTCATGACCATCGGTATCTTTTCAGCCCAGGTCCCGAGCCGCATCATTTTTACATTGCAAAAAAAACGCTCTGCCTGAACGGCATTATTTTTAATTATTCTGTTGACAAGTGCTCTATCTTATGATATATTTATATAGTCGCATGGGGGTATAGCTCAGTTGGTTAGAGCGTCACGTTGACATCGTGAAGGTCGTTGATTCGAATTCAACTATTCCCACCATTGAATGTATATCCGCCGATTACTCGGCGGATTTTTTTTATACAGGGAGGGATCGTCGTGACAGCACCGCATATCACCTCTGTCTATGGCAGTGCCGAGGCAGAATACGTCATCAAGAAATCGCGCTTTATCACCCATGTCAAAGAAGTCCGGCGTGAAGACGAAGCCGCCGCCTACGTAGAAGAGCTAAAGAAGAAATATTGGGATGCCAATCACACGTGCTATGCCTGGCAAATCGGCCTAGGCGGCAAAGTCCAAAAATCAAACGATGCCGGTGAACCAGCCGGTACAGCCGGCAAGCCTATACTGGAAACGTTGAAAAAGCGAGGCCTTACGAATACAGTCGCCGTCGTAACCCGCTATTTCGGCGGTGTCAAACTCGGTGCCAGCGGCCTCATCCGTGCCTACGGCCACAGTGTCATCGTCGCCTTAGACGCCGCTGATATTGCCGACTACCTCCCCTATACAGTCCTGATCTACGAATTTGGCTATCCCTACATCAGCACCATCGAACGGCTCATGGAAAGCTACAGTGGCACCATTACGGACCGCTCGTTCGGTGCCGACGTGACTTTTACCATGCAGGTACCGGAAGAAAAAGCCGCCGCTTTTCAAGAGGCCCTGACGAACAGTACGAACGGCCGGGCCCGCTTACTCGACGAAGGCAGCAAAATACTGCCTATTATCCGGCCCAAAGAAGCTGCTCCGGCAGCGGACTAAGACAAAATTAAAAAGGTAGTACCATGACAATACTATTGCCACGGTACTACCTTTTTATATACGGCCACTTATTTGCCGAGGTACGCTGTTACTTCTACTTCAACTAACGCATCCTTCGGTAAGGAAGCTACTTCTACGCAGGAACGGGCCGGCAGCATTTTCTGGAAATACTTGCCATATACTTCGTTTACAGCGCCAAAGAAATTCATATTAGTAATGTACACTGTCGTCTTTACGACGTTATCATAGGAAGCACCGGCAGCTGCCAGGATTGCGCCAACGTTTTTCATGCACTGTTCAGCCTGGTTGACGACGCCGCCACCAACGACTTTACCCTTTTCCGGGTCAATGGCGATCTGGCCGGAGGCAAAGAGGAAATCCCCTGCCTGAATAGCCTGTGAATATGGGCCTACTGCACCTGGTGCTTTTTCTGTACTGATTACATTTACTGCCATGATACACTACATCTCCTTCATCAAATAATTTTAGTATATATTTATTATATGTCATAACGGCATAATTTTCCACCCTGCCATCAGACATAATCCCCGGCCGGCCATACAGGCCGGCTGGGAATGGATACCTTAATCTTCAATCACGTCTTGATGCATCACTTCTTGTTGTACCGGTTCCGTAATGAGATGGCCGTCACGATCGTACTTTTTCTTGTTGCAGCCACTCAGGAAATAGGCTGCTGTAATGACGGCGATATAAGCCCACGACGAGAAGAGGGACATACGCGTATCCGGATTAAAGAGCATGCCAATGGTGACGAGAACCAGGAAGGCAATGCAGAACCAGTTGGCGTACGGGAAGAGCGGCGATTTGAACGAATGGGCCGCCATGACGTCCTTACCCCAGTATTTACGGAAATTCTTTTGTGAATAAGCCAGTACGAACCAGGCAATCATGCCCGGGAATACAGACGCGCTGTAAAGATAGAGGAACAACTTGGAATCGGGAATGAGATAATTAAGGATTACGCCTACGATGAGGCAGCCAATGGTGACGCCAATGCCGTTACGGGGTACACCGGAGTTGGAGAGCTTGGCAAAAATCTTCGGTGCCTGGCCATTCTGAGCCAGTGTATAAAGCATACGGCCTGAACTGTACAAACCGCTGTTGCAGCCCGAAAGTGCCGCTGTCAGAACGACGAAGTTGATGATGCCCGCTGCCGTCGTAATACCAACCTTGGCAAAGGTCATGACGAAAGGACTGCCAATGAGGCTGACCTGATTCCACGGATAAATACAAAGGATAACAAAGATAGAGCCGATATAGAAGATCAAAATACGCCAGACGATGTTCTTCGTTGCCTTGCGGAGCGTATTTTTCGGATCCTGGGCTTCACCAGCCGTAATGCCGATGAGCTCGACACCTTGGAAGGATGCGGCAACTACACACATGGCAGCCAGCATACCGCCAAAGCCGTTAGGCATAAAGCCGCCGTTGATCCAGAGATTTTCAAAGCCCACGGGGACGCCGCCGTTGCCAAAGCCGATGAGGATGACCGCTGCACTGACGACGAGCATGACGATAATCGTCGTAACTTTGATCAGGGCAAACCAGAATTCAAACTCACCATAATACTTGACCGCTGCCATGTTGGCAATAGCAACGATGAGCATGCCGCCAAAAGCTGAAATCCACTGTGGCACAGCGGGGAACCAATAGTGTACGTAAATGCCGACAGCCGTTACTTCGGAAAGGCCGACGACGACCCACATAAACCAATAGCTCCAGGCTGTAAGATACCCTACAAAGGGACTAATATATTTATGACCATACGTTGCAAAGGAGCCTGTTACCGGTTCCTGATAGAGCATTTCCCCCATAATGCGCATGATGAAGAACATGACGACACCCGTCAATGCGTAGCACAAAAGGACTGACGGACCAGCCATCATAATCGTATTGGCCGAACCCATAAACAGGCCGACGCCAATGGTACCGCCTAAGGCAATCATTTCTACGTGGCGCGGTTTTAAACCACGCTCCATTTTTCCATTCTCTTCCATAAGTCATTTCTCTCCTATCTGTTAGAGTAGTATAAAACTAGGTATAGCAGGTAGATTATTTAATAGTGACTTGATAGTGCTGGTCACGCAGGAGTTCCATCAGATGTTCTACGTGTTTTTCATTGGCTGTTTCCAGTTCAAACGAAACGGCCGTATAGCCAATGCCGACACCGTGCTGGCTCCGTTCATGCGTAACAGAAAGAACGTTGGCATTGGTTTCGGCAATGAGGGACAAGAGTTTGACCAGTTCGCCAGGCTGATCAGGGATGATCGTCGAGAAGAATACTTTCCGCCACGAACGCAGGAGCCCGCTGTTGATGATACGCGTCATATTATTGACGTCGATGTTACCGCCACTGATGAGGGCAGCTACCTTCTTGCCATGAAGGCCGGAAATCTTGCCGTTCATGAGGGCTGCCACCGGGACCGCACCGGCACCTTCGGAAACAGCCTTGCAGCGTTCGAGGAGCCAGAGAATAGCACCGGCAATTTCCGTTTCGTCGACGATGACAATATCATCGAGATAGCGGCTGCAAATGTCATAGGTTAAATCGCCAGGTGTCTTAACGGCAATACCGTCCGCCAGGGTCGCCTTGCCATTACAGGTCAGGATTTTGCCGTGATCGATAGAATTCTTCATAGAAGGCATGTTAGCCGTCTGCACGCCGATAACCTTAATCTTCGGATTGACGCTCTTAGCTGCTACAGCCAGGCCGGAAATGAGGCCGCCGCCACCGATAGGCGCGACAATCGCATCTACGTCAGGCATTTGTTCGATGATTTCCAGGGCAATGGTCCCCTGGCCGGCAATGACTTCCGGATCGTTGAAAGGATGTACGAAGGTATAGCCATGTTCTTTTGTCAGTTCTTCTGCCTTAGCAGCGGCTTCATCAAAGAAATCACCGTAGAGAACGACATTGGCACCATAGCCCTTCGTCGCAGCTACCTTCATCAAAGGTGCGTGCTTCGGCATACAAATCGTGGACTGGCAGCCGTAGACGCTGGCCGCTAAGGCAACGCCCTGAGCATGGTTGCCTGCCGACGCAGCAATAACACCTTTTTCCCTCTCTTCCGGCGTCAGGGAGGCCACCTTGTTGTAGGCACCGCGTAATTTAAAGGACCCTGTGCGCTGCAGGTTTTCCATTTTCAAATATACCTTGCAGTCAGAGAGCTTGCTCACAGAATTGGAGTACGATAAGCCTGTTTTCTGGGCTACACCTTTGAGCCGTTCCTGTGCTTCTTGTACCATTTTTAACGTAACTTGTTCCATCAACCATCACTCCTCTTTAAAAATCGACAAATTGAAATAAATGAGTGCGCAGCCGTTTACCGTTTCTGCTTTCTCCTATTCGTTTGTGCCACGCCCTACGGTACTTCTTTTGCCCTCAATATACAATCAAACATATCCACTGTCAAGAGATATAAAGACGATTTAATTTTCCTCTCATAGAGGGCCCCTCTTCTTTAATTTACACGTCAAAAGTCACTTTATTAACGAAATAAAAAGAGGTCATAATGTTAAGTTTTATAGTCATAAAATTATAAAATAGCAACAAGTCTATTCACAGTATACAAATAACCATTTCCAGAAGATGTATATGAATTTGTACTAGCCAATACCATGCATATGCGTTATACGTATTATTCGCATTTGTATTTCGTAATGCAGAATGTATTTTCACTATATGGCTGTGTAATTCATAACGTACTATAGGCTCCCCATAAAATAAACTGAACCGCAAGCCCGGGGCATGCGGTTCAGGATGTATTACATCAGGTACAGCAATTAACAAGATCGTCAGATTAGTCTTTATTCCACCAAACAACACCTTTAACATTAGAAAGGGCATTCTTGAAGAATACTGGTGTTTTAACACCAGCCTTGCGCTGTCTTTCATAATCGTCCAGTGCTTCCTTTGCTCTCGGGAAAAGAATGAGGATAGCCGTGACGTTCGTCAGTACCTGGAAGGCCATGAATAAGTCAGCCAGATTCCAAACCAAGGGCAGCTCAGCAACGGAACCAAAGAAAATCATGACGGCAATGAAGAAACGGAAGACATGCATAGCCCATTTATTCTGTGTTAAATGGCCGATGTTGATTTCACCATAGTAGTAGTTGCCAATGATGGAGCTGAAGGCAAAGAGGAAAATCAGGACTGATACAGCCGTCGGTGCAATGCTGCCGAAATACTGGGACAGATCCCACTGGATCAATTCTACCCCTGTCAGACCCGAACTTTCATAGGAACCGCTAAGGAGCACGATAAAGGCACTAGCCGAGCAAATGAAGAGCGTATCTACGTAAACGCCAAAAGCCTGAATCAGGCCCTGTACGACCGGGTGATCGGCATCAGCCGTAGCCGCTGCGTTAGGAACGGAACCTTCACCGGCTTCATTAGAGAAGAGGCCGCGCTTGAAGCCTGTAAGAACAGCAGCACCCATGCCGCCGCCAAAGACAGCCTGGAAATCAAAGGCATCGCGGAAGATAATACCAAACGCCGTCGGCAAGAGATCGATATGATAAATCATGATCCCTAAGGCAACGATAATATAAAGACCGGCCATGAGCGGTACCATCCATTCCGTTACACGGGCAATACGGCCTAAGCCGCCACAGATAACGGCAATAGAAAGGACCATGACGACAATACCAATGATCGTTTTATCAATGCCAAAAGCCGCATTGAGGGACAAGGCAATCGTATTAGCCTGTACGGAGTTGTAAATCAAACCGTAGGTAATGGAAATCAAGACAGCAAATACGGCAGCCCAGATACCATGACCCAGACCATTTTTTAGATAATATGCCGGGCCGCCACGGAAGGTCGTTTCACCCTGTTTGCCCTTGGCCGGCACCTTGTAAATCTGAGCCAGCGTACTTTCGACAAAACCCGTAGCCGAACCGATAATGGCAATAAACCACATCCAGAAAATAGCACCAGGACCACCGGTCGTAATAGCGATGGCAATACCAGCAATGTTCCCTACGCCGACACGGGATGCCGTACTAACGCAAAATGCCTGGAATGGAGAGATTTCATTTCCCCTGGTCTTCGTGTTCACAGAGGACACGATGAGGCTGAACATATTGGTAAAATAGCGCAGCTGCACGAAACGCAAGCGGAACGTAAAGTAAAAACCCGCTACAACCAACAACGTAATAATAATGTACGTCCATAAGAATGAATTAATACTTGATACAATTGAATTCAATAGCTCCATAAGATCATCTCCCTTTCTAAGGAAAAAAGGACCCATTTTTGCGCGCACAAAAGCGTACAACAAATGAGTCCTCATCGACACATAACTATTTTATTATATGTTATATTTTATAGAAAAATAACACATAAGTCAAGCTATATAGGAAAAAAAGGAACTGCTTGTCACTATACGGCATAAGTAAATTTTCAAAGTATCTTCCAGACACTTTATCGCAACGGAAGTTTTACGTTGGTATTTTACTTTTTTCGTGCAGATTATTAATCTTTTACGTTTCTGTAACCGTGTTTTGCGTCTTGCCAGCCCAGAAGGAAGCCACTAAGGTACCTAAGACACTAGCCCAAACGATTAATACACCACCAGGTACAGCCGCTAAGGGATCAAAATAGGTAATCCCCAGAGATACGGCAAGAGCCGTATTTTGTATACCTATGAGGAAGGTCATAGCCTTTCTCCGGCTTAATTCCATATGAAAGATGCGGGCTGCCACATAACCGATGATCATTCCACAAATGGTATAGAATGCGCAGGCCAGGGCAATTTCAACGCCTACTAATTTTATTCGTTCCACATTGAGGGATACGACGACGGCAATAACTACGACCACGGCAGCCACCGTCAATAAAGGCGCCAGCTTTAAAACCGTATCCATTTGTTTAGAAAATACCTTGCGGATGAGAAGGCCAAGGGCGATTGGAATAATGACGATTTTAATAATGCCTACGAACATAGCCAACGCATCGAGAGGCATGTAACGGCCGACATAAAACATAAGCAGCGCCGGTGTAACAAACGGTGAAATAAGGGTACCCAGGCTTGATGTCGTAACGGAAAGAGCTTTATCGCCATTAGAAATCATCGTCATAACATTGGATGTCGCTCCGGAGGGCGTACAGCCTACCAGGATGAGGCCTACGATCAGCATCGGTGGCAGACCCAAAAGAGTGCCGATTCCCAGGCCTACAAGAGGCATACAGACGGAGATGACGATGATTCCCAAGATGACATCACGGGGTCTCGTCAATACCAGTTTAAAATCACCGGGAGTCATAGAAAGGCCCATGCTCAGCATGACACAGCCGATGAGATACGGAATCCAGTCGCCGTGCATGAAGGGTGCCGGCATAAGAAAGGCGACGACAGCCGAAAGAATAATCCAAAGCGTAAGATAACGGGTCAAAAATTTCACAAGTTTAAATAGCGATTCCATAGGTCCCTCCCAATTCTGCTTCCAGTCCAATCAGTGATAGGCGGCAAGAACGAGTCATACCGCAGGGGAACATGAGTAGTACTGCCATTCCAGATCATACGTCTGCCTTATGATTGATTGTATCACAAAAAGAGATAAGAGGCTATGCGTCTTCTCTGCGTGAGGCTGGGAAACAGGAGCCAATATTTTCCGGGAAGCATCCCGTTCCTGCCCCACACATCTGATGAAGAATGATGCCTACGGCTATGAGACTGACAAGGCTACGCTATGTATGGCACTTTTAGCCTGTATATCCCTAAAGCTTGCGTGAACTGGGAGGACGTAGTGTTGGCGTTTACTAATTAATATGACAAACTCATACAGTATGAATTGTCAGTATGTTAAACATTCGGTATAATATATAAGTACATATTTATTTTCCTATATTTTACTTTATTGCAAAGCCGTCTGCGGCCCCGGCAAAGAATACGGGGGCCATCCATACCATACGAAAACAATATCCGTAATCCGGACGCCTGTTTTCCGATACAGAAAGCCTATGCAGTAAGAACGAAGGTGACAGGAATACATTATTTCTGCAGTGACAACAGCACTGATCCGGCACTTGTCGCTGCCTGACTGCACGAGCAGCCAGTTTAACAGGGATCCACAAGGGCAATATCCCTTGTGACAGACACACGCCGACAGGGTGTACCTGTTGGCCTTTATATACTATATTATCTAATAAGGTCGTGATTCAATGAGTAATGAAGAACAACAGAATAAGGGCCTGCGGCGAAGCTTAAAAGCACGTCATATGAATATGATTGCTATTGGCGGCGCCATTGGTACAGGCTTATTTGTCGCTGGCGGGGAAACTGTCAGTACGGCTGGTCCTGGCGGTGCATTATTGTCATATTCGCTTATCGGTATCATGGTATATTTCCTCATGACCAGTCTCGGTGAAATGGCCGCCTATTTGCCGGTCAGTGGTTCCTTTGAAACCTATGCCAACCGCTACGTCGACAAGTCCCTGGGCTTTGCCCTGGGCTGGAACTACTGGTTCAACTGGGCCATTACGGTCGCAGCAGAACTCGTAGCCGGTGCCCTGATCATGAAGTACTGGTTCCCGGATACGCCGGCTGCCGTCTGGAGTGCTATTTTCCTGGTCATCCTATTTGTCCTCAATTATCTCTCCACCCGGTCCTACGGCGAAAGCGAATTCATCTTTGCCGGTATCAAGGTACTGACGGTCATCGTCTTCCTCTTTGCCGGCGCCCTCCTCATCCTGGGCCTTGGGCCTGAACCGTCGCCGGGCTTTACGAACTGGACCATTGGCGATGCGCCCTTCGTCGGTGGCTTCACGGCCATGCTGAGCATCTTCATGGTCGCCGGCTTCTCCTTCCAGGGTACGGAAATGATTGGCATCGCTGCCGGTGAAAGTGAAGATCCGGAAAAGAACGTGCCGCGTGCAGTTAAATCGATTTTCTGGCGTATTCTCCTCTTTTACTTAGGTGCCTTCGTCGTCATCGGTTTCCTCATTCCCTATACGGATCCAAACCTGCTCAATACAGAAATCGAAAACATTTCCGTCAGCCCCTTTACACTCGTCTTTGAACGGTTTGGTCTCGTCGCCGCCGCTTCCGTCATGAATGCCGTCATTCTGACAGCAGTACTCTCGGCAGGCAACTCCGGTTTGTACGTTTCTACGCGTATGCTCTACGCAATGGCAGAAACAGGCCAAGCGCCAAAATGCTTCCTGAAATTAAACAAACGCGGTGTACCGAGCTATGCCCTCTTTGCCACTGTAGTCTTTGGCCTGGCAGCCTTCCTGACATCCCTCATTGGTGAAGGGAAAGCTTACGATTGGCTCGTCAACATCAGCGGCATGGCCGGTTTCATTACCTGGATTGGTATTGCCATTTGTCATTACCGGTTCCGTCGTGCCTATATGGCACAGCATAAGGATTTGAAGGATCTTCCCTACCGGGCAAAACTCTTTCCCTTTGGACCTATCCTGGCCCTCATCATGTGTATCATCGTTACGGCAGGTCAGAATTACTCAGCCTTTACCGGTGCTGAAATCGACTGGTACGGTGCCAGTGTTGCCTACATTGGCATCCCTGTATTCTTAGCCATCTTCATTTGGCACAAGGTAAAAAACCATACCAAGCTAATCCCCTTAGAAGAAGTAAATCTCTCGCGGGATGAAATGGAAAAATAATAAAGAATAACAAAAATACCTCCTCACAACAGGCATATGAGCCACTGTGAGGAGGTATTTTATATGACAAAGTTGCTATTTTGTTTAAATGGCAACTTTACGCCCTTCATCATCCGTCAATACTTCGGATCAGGGGCCTATTGGGTACCGACACGAACGAGGGCATGAAGCCGCCGGAGATTTTCTTTTGTTTTGTTCATCAGTAGCCTCCCTGTCAGGCATGACAAAGACCACCTGCATCGCTGCAAGTGGTCTTTGTTGCGATTTAGTTCAATTTTCTTCTTCTACAAATAGAGCGTTTTTCTTGATGCTAACAAGGTATCCTCAATTCTAAATCATCAAAGCTTACAACTTCGCGCAAATATAGTCTCCCAGCGTCTTGATCGAACTGCGGATAACATCGACAGGAACGTTACCGAAACTCATGCGCATGGCATTGCTGCCTTTTCCGTTTCCCTCTACAAAAAATCCTTCTCCGACAATAAAGGCCACGCGGCAATGTCTGACTGATTCCGCCAAGAGTTCCGTCGTATTGATGCCTCCCGGCAATTCAACCCAGGTAAACAAACCGCCGTCCGGATAGGTATGCTTCGTGCCGGCCGGGAAATAAGCATCCAGGCTTTCCATCATGGCGTCGCGTCGCTCCCGATATATTTGGCATATCTTCTTCAAATGTTCAGGATAATACCCTTGCTTAAAAAATTCGGCGCAAAGGACTTCGGAAATTTTACTGCAGTGCGAATTGGTCGCCATTTTAGCGTCGAACAGCTTCGCCATAATTTGTTCGTCGGCAACAATGTAGCCAAGGCGGCTGCCCGGCGAGAAAATCTTAGAAAAACTATTGGCCAGCACCACGTTTCCTACCCTGTCAAAGGATTTAACAGGCAATAAGTCATGGCCGCTGTAGCGAATATCGCGGTACGGATCGTCTTCAAGGACTATGACATCGTACGTTTCCGCCAATTCGGCCAGCTTCTGTCTCCGTTCCTGCGACAACGTAATGCCCGTCGGGTTTTGGAATGTCGGGATGGTATAGATAAATTTAGGATGATACTGCTTGATTTTTTCTTCTACCTCTTCCATTACCAGTCCATGGTCATCCATCGGGCAAGGAACGCACTTGGCTCCAAACATCTGAAAAATCATCGTACAGTGCACGAATGTCGGATCTTCCACCAGAATAACGTCGCCCGGATTGATGAATACCTGACACATGAGATTCATAGATTCCAATCCGCCGGCGGTAATCATGACGTTTTCAATCTTCGTCTGCACGCCTTTAGGCGCCAACAACTGCGTGACAATGATCTCGCGCAGGTCCGTCAATCCCTGAGTCTGTCCATACGCCAAGGCTTCTACGCCCCTGCCTTCCCGTCGGAATACAGCTTGGGAAATACGCTGCAAAATTTCGACGGGCAGCGCTTCCTTCGCTGGCGATCCGCCACCAAACGAGACTAACGTAGGGTCGCTCATAGCGCTGAATAAATTATTCAAAATAACGCCTGTCTTTTCCATGGCTTCTGTCGACCATCGATCTGCAAAGTGATACATAGATACCATCCTCTCTCAAACGATACTGAGGGAACCGGCGCGCCGTCCTCATCCCGCAACGACGGTAGCGCCGATTCTTCTTTACTATTATTTTGAAACCAGCGACTGATAATAAGCGAGTTTATCCATGGCGTCTTGCTCTGTCTTTTTAAACAATTCTTCCGCTGCATCTGGTTTTACTTTCATGAGAGAAGCAAAGCGTACTTCGTTCATCAGGAATTCGCGGAAGTTTCCCGTCGGCGGTTTCGAATCCATGCTAAAGGGATTTTTCCCTTCCTGCGCCAGCAAAGGATTATACCGATATAACGACCAATAGCCGCATTCGACGGCTTTTTTCTGCTCTTTCTGGCTGCTGTTCATCCCCGATTTGATGCCGTGATTAATACACGGGCAATAGGCGATGACGATAGACGGACCCGGATAGGCTTCCGCTTCAGCCAGTGCTTTAAGGGTCTGGGCCTTGTCCGCGCCCATAGCGATCTGCGCGACGTATATGTAGCCGTAGGACATGAAAATGCGTCCTAAGTCTTTCTTCTTCGTCGCCTTGCCGCCGGCGGCGAACTTGGCGATGGCTGCAAAAGGCGTAGATTTGGAAGCCTGACCGCCCGTATTGGAGTAGACTTCCGTATCGAGCACGAGGGCGTTAATATTTTTCCCCTGGGCCAATACGTGATCCAAGCCGCCGTAGTCGATGTCGTAAGCCCAGCCGTCGCCGCCGATGAGCCATTGGCTTTGTGTTACGAGATAATCCTTATTGTCTGCCAAATCCTGCAAAGGCTTTGGCAAATTCTCTATTTTACGAATAGCTGCCAATACGTTTTCAGCCCGCTCTCTCGTCCCTTCCGATACGTGCTGATGCTCCAGCCAATCCGACAACACCTGATCCAACTCATCGCTGAGATGCAGCGCGATAGCAGCGCGGGCCGCCGAAGCCATCTGCCGCTGGATCTGCTGCGTGCCACTGAATAAGCCTAAGCCAAATTCCGCCGTATCTTCAAAAAGCGAGCTATTCCAAGCCGGTCCGTGGCCTTTAGCATCTGTCGTATACGGCGAGGCCGGCACGCTGCCGGAAAATACATGAGCGCATCCGGCAGAATTCGCTACCAACATGCGGTCGCCGTACAATTGCGTCAGCAGCTTGATATACGGCGTTTCGCCGCAGCCTGCGCAAGCGCCGGAGAATTCAAACAACGGCTTTTCAAATTGACTGCCTTTGACGGTCCATTTGCTGAACGGATTGGCCTTCTGTGGCAGCCCGGCCGTGTACTTCCAAAGGACAGCTTCTTCGCTCTCTTCTGAAAGAATCTGCATAGAAAGCGCTTTTTCTTTCGCTGGGCATACGTTGACGCAGTTCTGGCATCCCGTGCAGTCCAGTACGGAAATCGCCATGTAAAATTCATAATTTGCCGCCCCGACGGCCTGTTTCGTTGCAATAGCTTTTGGAGCCGCCGCTTTTTCGTCGGCCGTCAGCAATATCGGGCGGATGCAACCGTGCGGACAAACCATAGCGCATTGATTGCATTGAATACATTTCGCCGCATCCCACTTGGGAACAAAGATAGATACGCCGCGCTTTTCATAGGCTGCCGTGCCGACGGGATAGGAGCCGTCCTCCATGGGAATCATGCCGCTGACGGGCACCTCGTCACCTTCCAGACGATTCACCGGAATGAGGAAGTCTTTGACATAAGCCGGGACAGCTTCCTCCGTCGGACGCTTCACATCAACAGCGTCAGCCCATGCGTCGGGAACATCAATTTTTACCAATTCCGTTACGCCCTTTTCAATCGCTTTAAAGTTCATTTCCACGACGTCGTCGCCCTTTTTGCCGTACGTCACCTGCACCGAGTTTTTCAAATACGTTATGGCGTCTTCAATGGGAATAATGTCGGATAATGTAAAGAAAGCGGCCTGCATAATCATATTCGTGCGGTTGCCGAGGCCGATTTCACGGGCGAGCTCTACGGCGTTCAACGTATAAAATTGTATTTCCTTCCGCGCAAGGTACCGCCTCATAGACGCCGGAAGGCGTTCCTCTAATTCTTCAGGCTTCCAAATCGTATTTAACAGGAAAATGCCCTTTTTCTTTAATCCGTTCAATATATTGTACTTATAGACATACGACTGCTGCGAACACGATACGTAATCGGCTTGGTCGACGAGATAGGTAAGGCGAATGGGAATATCGCCGAACCGCAAATGGGATACAGTAATACCGCCGGATTTTTTAGAGTCATAAGCAAAATAGGCTTGCGCGTATTTATTCGTGTTATCGCCGATGATCTTGATGGCACTCTTATTGGCTCCCACCGTTCCGTCTGATCCTAACCCCCAGAATTTACATTCGCTGATTTGCGGATGCTTAATCTGAATAGCGTCTTCATTATGGGGCAATCCCGTGCCGTTCATATCGTCGATAATACCTACGGTAAAATGATCCTTAGGCGCATCTTGCTTCATATTTTCAAATACGTCGTTTATGTGAGACGGCCGGATATCTTTCCCACCGATTCCAATACGGCCGCCGACTACGATAGGCTTAACGTCGGCATTATAGAAAGCCGTCTTGACGTCCATATACAGCGGCTCCGCTTGGGCATTGATTTCTTTTACGCGATCTAGCGCCGTAATAACTTTCACGGTTTTCGGAATAACGGCAAAGAAATGCTTCAGCGAGAACGGACGATACAGATGTACTGTGACGACGCCTACCTTTTCGCCTCTGGCCGTCAATGCGTCGACGACCTCTTCAGCCGTCTGGCTCATAGAGCCCATACAGATGATAACCCGTTCGGCGTCGTCTGCCCCATAATAATCGAAAAGATGATACCGGCGGCCGGTGAGCCTTTCGATTTCATCCATATAGTGCTCGACGATATCTGGCAAATCATTCCAATAATGGTTCGTAACCTCACGCTGCTGGAAGTGAATATCCGCGTTTTGTACAGTGCCCCGTACGCAGGGATGATCCGGATTCAGGGAGTTGCGGCGGAACGCGTTGACAGCATCCATATCTACCAGCCCTTTTAGGTCTTCGTAATCTAAGACTTCGATTTTCTGGATTTCATGAGACGTGCGGAATCCATCGAAGAAGTGCAGGAAGGGAACCCGCCCTTTAATCGCACTCAGATGAGCTACTGCTGCTAAATCCATCACTTGCTGTACGCTAGCCGATGAAAGCAGAGCAAAGCCTGTAGGACGCGTCGTCAGTACATCGGAATAATCGCAAAATATGCCTAACCCATTCGAAGCGACTAAGCGAGACGCTACGTGAAATACGCCCGGAAGCAGCTCGCCGGCAATTTTAAACATATTGGGAATCATGAGCATCAAACCCTGCGACGATGTATAGGTACTCGTCAACGCGCCAGCCTGGAGCGAACCGTGCACCGCGCCGGATGCGCCCTTTTCCGACTGCATTTCCAATACATTGACGACTTCCCCAAAAATATTCTTTCTTCCTTCCGTCGCCCATTCGTCGATATGCTGCGCCATATCGGAAGACGGCGTAATCGGATAAATAGCCGCCACATCTGTAAACGCATACGACGCATATGCCGCCGCCGTATTACCGTCCATTGATTTATACTTTTTTACACGCATCTTACCTTACCTCCTTGAAAGATATTATAAAAATATTATTTCCATTCAAATACGCCTCGATTGGATGCTTTCCAATTTCGTATGTATATGATATCCTAAATACATAAATGAGTAAACATCATAATATTCACATTATATTTGAATGTTATTCACGTTATTCTTATAGGAGGAATACAATGGAACTTTCTTCGTATCGCATATTCAACGCCGTAGCAACGACAGGAAATTTTTCAAAAGCAGCCCGCAGCCTGTATTTAAGCCCGTCGGCCATCAGTCACGCCATTACAAAAATGGAAAAAGACGTCGGATTTCCTTTATTTATCCGTTCTAAAAATAATGTCATCCTTACTACATATGGGCGGGAAATATTGCCGCAAATTCAAAATCTTTTGGCATTACATTCAAAAATACATAAAGAATTAGAAATCCTGCAGAATATACAGCATGGCGTAGTGCATATCGGCACCTACAACAGTACATGCTGCTACTGGCTTCCCTCAGTCTTCCAGGAACTGAAAAAGAATCACTTGGAAATACAGCTTATCGTTCATGAAGGCGAATACCCGGAATTGGAAAGCAATATGAAAAACGGTACGCTGGATATTTCCTTTTTGCCTCCTATACAAACGGATATATTGGATTACGAAACCCTGTATTTAGATAAAATGGTCTGCATTGCCCCGTTAGAATATACGTTTAAACAAGGAGGGCTCATCACAATTGAAGAAATCTCCAACTATAATCTCGTCGCCTCGCCGGGAGGTTATACGTACGATATTCAGCCTTTCTTCTCCGCCAATCATATACCCTTGTTTTCGCCCCATACGCTGGCCAACGACTCGTCTATTGTCGCGTTAGTGGAAAGCGGCCTTGGAATCAGCATATTACCTTCTCTCGTTTTAAAATTAGTTCACGGCAATATCCAAATTTTAGATATTCAAAATAACCCGTATCGTACGATCGGCCTTGCCACGCAAAAACAACAATTCGTCACACCGGCTACGCAAATCGTAAAAGATATTATAAAAAAAGTCGTTAAGAGCAAACCGTAACGACTGTAAGTATGTAAAATAAGGGGCAACGAGAGCGTATATACTGCGTTTCCCCTTCAACGCCACGTCGCATAGGATAACTCCTGACACGATGGATTGATGCAATCACCTTTTTTTGGTTGATTAACTATTGATTGCTATAGCACAGAGAAGGAAAATGTAAAGGCATGAAAAACCACCTGCATTGCTGCAGGTGGTCGGTGTTACGATTTTATTAATCTTCTTCTACAAATGGGGCATCATTCTTAATACTAACAAGATATCTTAAAATATCACCGGGTGTGTTAGCCCAGCCATGTTCAATGGCATATAGAAGTTCTTCGGCCTCATCTTCCGTATCAATCAACCCCATAAAACCATCTAGCCATTCTTTATCGTCCCGATATGTTTTCAGTGTTTTTCTTAGCTTTTCTTTGTACATAGACGACGCCTCATTTCATTCTATGGTTTTTCCGTGCTTATAGGCTTCTCTGGCTTCGTTCAAGCTCATGTCGTTACCGCAACCTTCCCAGTCCGGCTTATCTTTTTGAACAACGTCATTCGTCCAGCCACAAATAGGGCATTCATCAAAATCACCATAAAATTCAAAATAATGTTTCTTGCAAACTGGACACAACAAATCTTCATCTCGTTCTTTTGCCATTTTCTCGTTCCTCCTGCTGCCTCCTAGAGTGAACTGCACCCCAATCCCCACAGGTGGTAGCCTATGGAGCTTTGGTGCTTCGCCTATTCAAAAAAAAACGCCTGCAACAAAATGCTGCAGGCGTTTCATGTGGTGAACCATTTGAGCTATTGTGCGAACTCTTGTACTATCTATGTGAGTAGTGAGTACTTCGCGGTTTCCGTCTTGCGGTGCGCCTGATAGCAACATACAAAAAGGTCGGAGCATATGCCCCGGCCTTTTTAATAATTTGTAATTAACAGCTCTGTATCTTGCCGCTGATTTTTTACCTGGAAAACGCGCCGCACCGTTACCGGCTGTATGTTATAGCCACTATATAAGTCATAGACTGCCGGCACGTTGCTATTGCTTACCATGACATAGGCACCGATGGCATCCAGACGGCGGAATACCTGTGCTAAAAGGGCATGGTCGTCATAGTTAAATTTATGAGCGGTGTATTCGTTAAATTTAAGAGATTCCGTTACTGGTAAATACGGCGGATCCATATAGACGAAATCGCCGGCTGATACATCCGCAAGGAAAGTATCAAAATTCGTGTTTTTGATTTGTACGTCACTTGCTTTCATGTATTGAGATAATGCCTGTATTCGTTCCGCGGTAACTGAGAAATCGCGCGTGGTGTAGTTATACGAAGAGTTAAACAGGCCGCGTTTATTTGTCCGATACATACGATGATGGCAGTAAAAATTTAGATAAATTAAAAGCGCCGCCTCTTCTACGTCGTTTTCGTCTGCCGTCATCTTGTCGTTATATCGCGCACGCAGTGCATTGTATTTTTCTTTCGTGCATCCACCGGCCGCTAATGCCTGTAATGCCGTGATAAGCGCTTCCGGGCAATCTTTAATACATCTGTATGTGTTCATTAGTTGTGTATTGCGGTCGTTGATATGTGCCGCGTTAGGCTGTAGTGCTAAAAGAACCGATGCCCCCCCCACAAAGGGTTCCCAGTATGTACGATATGATTTTGGCACACGGTCCAGTATATACGACATAACACGCTCTTTGCAGCCAACCCATCTGATGACCGGCTTTAATTCTCCCAATTTATATATATCCCTCCTTCTTTTATAAAAAAAGAGCCGGTATGCGATGGCACATACCGGCTCCGATTTTGCCGTATCTTACTCTGAGTTACTTTGAGTTACTATAGGTTACTACTGTTACTGTACGTCCTTGTTGTCGGTTGTTGCACTTTTTGCAACAACCACTTTTGCGATCCAAAGGCCGCCGCTAATCAATACTGGCAATACAATCTTGTCACGGATTGCCGACCAACCGCTTTCTGTGGCCGCCTGGCTCTGAATCTCTGTGATAAATTTGTCGGCTACGCCCTGAATAGCCTCCATGCCGTCTGTCGCCAGGCTTGTCGTCAGCTGGTCCTTTGCTGTTGCGGCTACGTCTTCGACGCTTAATGCGTCCACCAGGGCATCCCGAACTTCTGTCCATTTACTCATACTGTTTTCCTCCTGTTTTTTATAAATAGGTAAAAAGGCGCGCAGATAAAAAGATCACCTCCCCCGGTTACAGCGCGCACTGATAGTCTGTTACTCCTCTAGCAATGGCACGGGAAAAGGCCTCCTGTCGTTTGGATAAAAGCTCTTCGTCGTGCGCATTACTGATAAAGGCTAATTCAACCAAGATTGCCGGCATGTCCGTATTATTGAGTACATACAGGCCGTTACGGCCCGGTACAGCCTCTTTGACGCCGCGGTCTACCGTGTGTAAGCTCGTTACAATTTGCTGTTGTACGGCATTTGCCAACGCATAGCCGGCCTTAGAACCGGGGTAACAGTACGTTTCCGTACCCAGCGCGCTTTCTGCGTCAGCTGCATTGCAATGAATGGAAATAAACAGATCAGCACCGCTTTCATTTGCTGTGGCGCAAATCGTGGCCAAATCGTCGCTTTGAAATACTTCGGCATCTACGCCGGCGGCCGCCAGGTACTGCGCGACGGATTCGCCTACATGAGCCGCTACATCCGATTCTCTGAGGCCGGTTGTTTCGTTGACTGCGCCCGGGTCCGGGTTGCCGTTCGGTGCGTGTCCTGGATTAATAAATACTTTCATTTCTTCACTTCTCCCTTCTCTGCGCTTAATTGCTCTAATGTATCACGTAGTTTCTGCGGGATAGGTAAGCCCGCTTTGGCTGCGTTTTCGACAATACTAAGCCCTTCATTACCGATAAAAAACCAGACAACCATCGTTTGTATGAGCGGTTGTCCGGTTATTTTGTCCAGCTCGTGCGCTAGTGCCACGAGTAGCAGAATGATGATTTTTTTACAAATGCCCCTAAATCCCTTTGTGCTATTGAGTGCCATATTGGGGTTGATATAAGCTGCCAGCACGCCCGTCATGTAATCAATGACCATGGCAAATAGCAGTACCTCGATTGTCTTGTCCCAGCCCAGGAACGTGGTTAGTATACTGCCTACCAATGCCGTTATCCCTCCCCATGTGATCTCAATTTCTCCCGGTACAATGTGCCGGATTAGTGCCAGTAAACCCTCCATGCGTACCTCCTTTACTATTTTTTAACTTTCCTGTTGTTTTTTTGTTCCGGTATTTCTGCTTCCCAGGTATGCGGATTGTTTATTTTACAGGTATTATCTGCAAAAAATCTGGGAGGACGATAAAACAGGCAATTTGTACAATTAGGGCTGGAACAATTTTTTTGTAAAATATGCATTGCCTTAATAACTTCATCCATTTACATCACTCCTTTCTTGTTACCGGTATTTTTTAACCCATTCCAGCAAATTGTACTGTAATCAAAATCATCATCATGTGCATTTGCGGCAACTAAGTACCCGTTTGCAAACATCATATGACTGCCATCAATTACCAGCTCGTATAATTCTGTATCTGTACCGTATTCTCTGGCAATCATCGGTTCATCGTGTTTCCATCCATCTATTACTGCATAATCAACTGGCCGATCAATAACAAGTACGTCCTGACTAAGCGTCAGCCCTTTATATTGCGGGCAAAGCACCACGTCTTTTTCTAATATGTGTTGTGTCATATCTGCCACGCCGAAAAATTCGGTTTCTTGTTTCCGTACCCAGAATAAATGCTCCCCTGAAAAGTAGATGCTCCTATCGCTAAAAGTCCATATGCAACGTCTATTCCCTAGATGCGTATACTGCGTACCAATAACCTTGTTGACACCGGCGGGTCCTTGTACATATTCGCCTATTTGTATTGTTTCAATAGGCTTCCATACACCGTTTGCCATAAGAACCTTCGTACCGGAAATGAAACAGGAGCTACCGGGATAACACTGTGATTGACATGAACAATCTTGTTGACAAGACTGACAGCTTTGACATCGAGAAGACTGACATGTACATGCATTTTGACACCCTTGGCAGGATTGGCATCGGTCAGATTGGCAAGTCTGACAATGGTTCGATTCACAACAGTTATTGCTAAAGCTGCCTTCTAATGCATTAATGGCCTTTTGTAAGTTAGTTATATTATTTTTGTTTATTGTGCTGTAGTCCATAGTGCCGGTAGATATGGCACTTGTTAGTTTTGCATTCGATATGATTGTATTTACTTCATTTGCTAGTTCCGATACATGCGTGCGTTTTATTGTGACAGAGCTATTTAATGTTCCGTCTGTGTATGCCATGAATACCACCTCTTTCGCCTTGCGTTATCTTGTTTAAAACCATCAACATTCCCTAAGCTGACAGGACTGGCACCGCGTAGACTGACAGGATTGACAGGAGCATGCATCCTGACAGCTTTGACACCTCTGACAGGATTGACAAGATTGACAGGAGCATGCATCCTGACAGCTCTCACAACAGTTAGCATAACCGCAATTATCGACATGTGTCGCATACTGCTCTAATTTAGCAATTGCTGTTCGTAGTTCCGTGATATGGATGGCTTTTACTTTCGTTTCTACACCGGTTGCTAAATTGGTTGCGTCTGTAAAATTTGTTTTTGTAATTGCCCCATTAACAGCCATCGTCACTCATCACCTTTTTCCCCAGTTCTTGTACTTTCCTGAGTACCGGAATAAAAACTGAACGCTTTAGTTTACAATATGTCTGTTGTCTTGCATCATGAGAGATTAACTTACAGCCACCGCAACAATAAGCAACAGCAGGGCATTCCTTGCATATATCTCTGCGTTCTTTCGTAGTATCCCCGCTTATAATATTATTCATATAATTCATATAAGAATCATAAATAGAGCCTGCTTTGATAGATGTATTATGACAAGGATATAACGAACCATCTAATCCTAAATTATACGTAGTATACCCATTGCCACAACAGCAAGTGATACCCTTATACTCACCGTTATTATATTCATTCATATAAAACCATCGTAACCGGTCGTATTTCTCATGGATATATACATTTCTCGCGTACTTATCATTCGGTACATCTCCGGTTTTACGTTCTTCTAAATATTCATCAGTAAGAGCTGATATCTCTGCAACTAATCTATCATAGTCAAAATGCGTCAAATCTTGCGGAATGCCACCAGTATCCATAATTTCATCTACATTCATATATAAATGATGTTTATGAATTGGGTAGTATGCATTTTCAATCATCTGAAATGCATCACAAATATCAATGGGATAGGCATATGCGCTTAATACAGCGGATACGCCCAATTGATTTATTTTTAAAATTAGTTCCCTTTGTTCAGATCCCGGGGCAAACGCATCGAATCCTCTTGTTTGCAGTACATTGAACCCGTCCCATGATACACATACCCAAAAATCATATTGATTAAAAAACTCCACCATCTCCTGCGTTATGAGCTTACCATTTGTCATTACGGAATATTCGACCGGCAAGTTACGTTTTTGCGTTTCAGCAACGATTTTTTTGATATTATCCCAAAATAAAAGCGGCTCGCCTCCAAAAAATTGTAATCTTAATTTATTTCCATCACTAATTTCGTTGCTAACCTCTTCAATGAAATCATAGATATCTGGGTTAATTTCGTGAGAGATAGGATGTTCCACTAATGGATGTTGCAAGCAATATTTACAATTAAGATTGCATTCGTTCCCTAACATAATAAAAATCGTATTAATATTTCTATTTAGAAATTTATTCTTTCGATTCATCTCTTCATATCCTTTCGTTTATCCACTATATACAGCACCAAAAGAAACCCAGGCGCCATTAATACGGGCTTTTATTAACATATTTCCGGTATCAAACCAAAGGCTCCCGTCATTCGGATTAGATGGTTCTGTTTTGGATATAAGATATTTAGCATCCATCTCCGCTTGCGTATAAAATTTATCTTCCGTAATGGATTTTGCACTTTCAGCTGCTGCACTAGCACTTTCGCTGGCATTATCAGCATAGATTTTTGTCTGCTGTTCATACGAGGATGCATTAATTTCGCTTTTTGATGCCGCTGTCTGGCTATCGGCTGCTGCTTGTGCAGATACACCGGCAGCGTTGGCATAATCTCCGGCCTCTGTCGCACTAGATGCCGCGTTTTGAATTTGTGCCATAATGGAATTACTAAAGTTCTTCGCGTTCGTTTCAGACGTTTTTGCCGCCGACGCATAGGCGCTGGCACTTGTAGACGATGCCGCCGCGTTTGTTTCGCTGGTTTTGGCGTTCGTTTCGCTTAATTTCGCCGCTGTTTCGCTGGCTTTGGCGTTTCTTTCGCTGGTTTTGGCGTTCGTTTCGCTTAATTTCGCCGCTGTTTCGGACGCTTTAGCCGCCGTCTGGATGGCACTGGCTGCGCTGGCACTGGCTGCCGCCGCTGTCTGCGATGCCGATGCCGCGGACGCTGATGCAGCCGATGCCGCGGTCAGAGATTCTGCTGTTTCTTGGTCCCATACGGTGATAGATTCGTTATAGGTAGAGCCGCCGGCACTACCTACCTTGATTAAAAATTTTCCGCTGTCACGCTTTGCAACGGCCATTTCTCCCTCCCGGAGTTTCGGATTTACTTTCTGCCATTGCGTGACCGTATCAGACGAAAACTGTATACGCGCATTTGTAATTGCCATTGTATCCCTCCTCTACGCGGTACGAACCCAGATGTAAAAGGCCATGTATTTTGGCCGGGAATCGTAACTCTGCCCGCCGCCGGTGTTGCTTATAGATATATCGTGCTTATGGGCCGGGTAAAACGACGTGGTAAAACTGTGATTGTGGTTGCCGTCAAAGTGCACGATATAGTCTGATCTATTATCGTCTGCATTCCCGTCTGCCCTAAGTCCCGATTCTTTTACCGTAAAGCGGCCGCTTGTACTGGCGGTGCCCAGTGTTTGAG
Source organism: Caecibacter sp. AF58-12pH5A (assembly GCF_027681725.1). Classification (NCBI taxonomy): domain Bacteria; kingdom Bacillati; phylum Bacillota; class Negativicutes; order Veillonellales; family Veillonellaceae; genus Caecibacter; species Caecibacter sp. AF58-12pH5A. The sequence goes on from NZ_JAQDBC010000001.1 coordinate 210,902, forward strand.
AGGGTCCTTTGTTTACATCATAAAACATATTAGACCGGCTCCTAAAATTGCCGGATAAATCCACACTGTTGGTATTCCCTGTGTGATTATGGCCAGCGGCCGGGGATTCTGTGGCGCCGTGGTTGTGTTCTGGTATTTCCGCGATAGTAATCGTATGGGTATTACTGCCGCCGGTAGAGCCGGGCGCCGCTGTTTTCCCTGCGGCCATGATAAAGGTCCCTTCTTCTACCAATTCCCACGTTGTGCCGGTGTACTTTTGCGCCGGGCTGGCCGGGTCTTTGGTAATGATGATTTGCCCAATAGAGGGCGTTGCATACTCTTTGATTGTATTGAGTACGTCTGTCAGGTCAATATTGCCCGTTGCGTCCGGCCGTACACCATTTACAGAGCCGGCAAAGGTCCGCCGCAAGTTGGCCACAAGGCCGCTGTAATCACTGTCTAAGGCATTGTAACCGGCCTGTACAATAGATTGGGCAATGGCCGCCGTCATGATGGTAGACTGCCGATACAGCTTATTATGCATTTTCGGCACGGCAATCCCCGGCACAACACCGGTCATGCGTTGTGTATCCACCTCGTAATCCGTGTCGGTTTCCATGTTTTCATCTTCGACGTTTTCGGCAAAGATGAGAAAATTACTAGTTGCCATATATTACTCCGTTTCCCTGGCCTGTAACCAGTGTGATTGATAGCCGCTGTAATTGAGTGTGTCGTAATCGTATGCAAAGATAGGCAAGCCGTCCGTATCGACAAAAGAGAGCATATTGATGCGCACGCCTTCGGGCTTCGGGATAATGTAGCCGTGTAAAATCAGTTCCTGCATCAATCCCGTATAGCGGCCGACGAGAACGATATTAAATGACATGTCCTGCAAGTCCTGTATCTGTATGCCTAACGATTCAGGAAATAAATTGTGCCACATATCGTACAGGTCCAGGACGTTCCCTTTCCAAATATCTTGGATGATACGGGCTTTTATCATGATACGGTATACATCGTCTGTAATAAGCGGCGCGTCGTTTAAATCTGCCGCCGCGTAGCCCCGGATAGTATCAGCGTATGATACGGTAGTACTCCCCGGTGTCTGATAAATCATGTACTGCGACGGGTCTGTATCTGCCTGTAATTCGTCTACCGTCGGTGATATCAGCTCACCACGGCCCGCCGGCGTCGGCTCGAATGTTAAGTCACGTGATACGCCGATACAAGCCCCTAACACGTCTAATTGCTCCCCTGTAGCAGTGTCTAAATCAAATTTCTCTACCATATTCAACAAGAGCGTATCTAAGGTACAGTTATAATCCACCATGCGCCGTACCATCGTATTAAATTTAGGCGCCAGCCGGTATTCTGACGTGATAAGGTTCCGATAGTATTCTTTATCTGGGATTTCGGGCGTTGCCATTACTGCGTCACCTCGATATCGTCATAACTGGGGCTTGCAAGCTCGTTGAAATTAATCGTCATATCATCCGCCGCCAGGCTGTCCGCGGAACGGCCGATTGTAAGCGAGGCGATACCAAACAGCGGCTTTGCCGGGTTCGGGTTACAGCCAACAATGACACCGGCCAGGATAGACACGGATACATCACGGCCGATTTCCAGGCCCTCTAAATACGTGTAAATAGCCTCCCGTACATCCTGGCTTAAACTGGATATATAGCCCGTGTACTTTTTGATTTTTAGGCTGACATGTACCGGCACATAAGACGGCCGATAAAAGCGTACTTTGTTGATATATTCGTTCTGATCTGTAATGGCTACTTCGGTGGTGCCGTTCGTGTAGCAGCCGATGCCTTTATGGTACAAAATAGCCTCTGCTATCTCTGTATCGTCGCCGCCTTCTACGACGCACGTAATGGAATGGGGCGGCAGCCCAAAGGGGTTGGTGTCTGCATCTACGTCGGATACATTGGTATCATTCTCATACACGGACACGCGTTCCACGTTGTCTAATGCCCGGATAGCACCTAACGTCCCGGATAACATGGTCTGCGACGGATTGGCAATCGATACGGTCTGCCGGGCGCGCAATTCGCCGTCTGTTTCAATGGCATTCCCTGGCACGGCCGAAACATTATTAACTACAGAGGTCCAGCCATATGTCGGTGTATTAATCTTTTTGATATCGCCGGCAATAGCTGTCACGGCACCGGCTACACTGCATGTAACCGTTGTGGTAAGCGTCCCGTCAGAGCCGATAATGACCGATGCTGGGAGATTCCATACAGTGCCGGTAGTATCTTTTACACTGCCGTTTTTGATTTCCGTAAAAGCTGTACCGGTCAGCACGACTTGGCACGTACTATAGCCGGCCGGCTTACGGTAAATGCCGTTTAACTTGACTACACTGTCTAATGCCGCGCCGATGGCTGTTTCCGGGCTGCGGGAATTATACGCATACTGGACCGCCTGATAGCTGTCGGATACTTTAAGCGCAAGTATAGATAAAAACTGATAATCTGCACTATCATTTTCGAGATAAATGTCATTGCCGTAAATCTCCTTCATCGATGCAATCATGTCGTTTAAAATATCAGTATAGGTCGGGATATGCAGGCCCGACGCGTCTATATAAGGGGTAAAATAGGCCATTTACACACCTCCCGTGTTAGATACCACTAATTCTCCGTACTGCGTCTCTACAACGCATGTAAATTTATATTGCCGGTTCTCGTAGTTGGATTCATAGGATGCGAGAGACTGCACACCCGTCGTGTTTACAATCCGGTCCTTAAAAATCAGATCCACGGCCTGTATATTCCGGTCACTGCCGGGCGACGCTAAAATCTGTTCAAATAAGGGTAAGCCGTCTTCGAGGTCTTCCCACCATTCCGCGTACAGCAGCAAGAGCCGCGTTTTAATTGCCTGGGCGCACGCCTCCACGCCGGATAAATAGGCCTGTTTGCCGCGTCCAAAGATATAATCGCCGTTGTCGTCTAATTGTCTGTATATCATCAGTCCACGCCTCCCGTCTTGTCGCCGCCGCTTTCTACCCCTGTATGCGTATGCTGCAAAAAGCTCCGGCCTTCAATTGTCGTTGTGCCGGTAATATTGACGTTTGACGCACGAATGGTAATAGTAGAGCCGGAAATAGAGATACCAGCGCCGCCGTCCAGGCTGCGGAGTTCGGCCGCCGTTGTGGAATACTGCGGCACCCGTTGCGGCTGTGACCATACACCCAAAACAGCAAAGCCGTCTGATAGGTCATGGCGTCTGCAATCAATCTGATTTTGTACGCCGCCGCTCTGCCACCAGGCATCCATACAGGCATCACCGAATACGACTAAACATTCATCTCCGGCTTGTACCGGCAAGGTAAGGACATAACCGCCGCCGCGGGGCAATACTAACGGCACATCTACCAATTGCGGGATATCTACCCATTGTTCATTTCCGTCGCCGTCGCGCCGCTTTTCACGTAGTGCTAATTGTACCGTTACGGTCTGTTCGTCCGGGTCAAAGGCCGTGATAATGCCTGGGCATGCAACGCGGAGATTGATCGCCCGGGACCTGGCCCGGTTCTCTTCGTTGATTTCATCCACCGGGATTAATTCGTTCATTGATATCATAATTACGTACCGTTTGCATTTTGTCCGCTATTGGCCAAAATCGCCGGTAATGCCCCCTTTCCGTACCGGGATATTCCCTCTATCTCCGTGTACCAGTCATTCCCGCGCGTGTCGCCGCGGTGTACCAGGCCGGCCACCTGATAGATCCATTCGTCATCTATCGGCATGATAGGCTGGCCGGGTGTTGCTGATATTTCATTCGCCTGTACATCTTTCAGTTGTATCATAGACATTAAATGGATTGACGGGTTCAGCAGGATTTTAAAATTCATCCCCGATTGTACCTGTTGCGGCGTCCCGATAAGGCCGGTAGACGGAGAAATTACAATCGCTTCATCTGTGGACGGGTCTGTCAATTTAACGACGTTTAATGTGCCATTCTCAACATAGTAATTAGCGGCATTGCCGCGGCACACGTCCGCGATGTAGTTATACGGATTGCCAAAAAACACTTTGCCGCGCGGTAACTTCTGTTGTGATAGGCCGTTTGATACTTTGCCCACGTCTGTCTTTACTTCCGCGTCTTGTGCTGCCGTTTCTACTACCTTTCGGGCGTTCATGCCCCGGTTGACTGTTTTAGCGATGAAATTTTTGTTTAACGGATTATCGCCGTCAATAGCCATGAGCGTCAACACATAATCTGTATTACTATTACGGGAGCGGCTGGGCCAAACAATTTTCCCATCGAATATCTTTCCGTATTGCAGGTCTACATCTTCCTCTTTGGTTGTCCCGTCGGCCTGTTTTACGTCTTTTTTACCTTTTCCGGTATAACCGGCTTCGATAATAAGCCGGTCCCCTTCTTCTACGAGCTTGTTTTCCGTCTTTGCCGTCAAATTGTAGATACGTACTGTCGCATAAAAGCCATTTTTTGCCCGGCTTTTATGTACTTCGAATGTGCAGTGCAGGTCCGAAACATTAAGCGCCTCGTTGTCGTTGGCGTCTACGACGAGTATTTTATATTTGCGTAGCCATAACGCGCCCGCTGGCATTGTCACGAGTTATCACCCCACACCAAAACAAATGTACTCCCCAGTGTCGTATTGTCCGGCATCATTAAGTCTGTACTTGTCGTTGCGACGATGTAAGCCTCTCCGATATTGAGATATTTATACTGCCCTAGGAGATTGATACCGGGAACAAGCGGTAACGAATCAAGCAAGACGGCGTCGCTGGTATTGTCTACGATTTTTGCAAGCCATAGACCGAATATGTCGCTATAGTGTAAGCTTAATCGGATGTTTATGTTTCGGGCGCCGCCTTCTAAGGATAGCTTAAACGTCTGTATCGAATCCGGCGTTGTATCGATAGGAATTGTACAATAAGACATGTTACACCCCCAGACCTTCTTCTATGCGCCTTGCTTCTGATGTTGGTTTTTCTACCGGCTGCGCTTCTGACTTATTTGTACTACTAGCTGTAGACCATGCCCGAGCCGATATTTTTTCCGTGGCCACTGTTGCCATGATAATTTGTTGCATGGAAATACTAGCCCGTAAGCCGTACAGTGTGTTTGCATCATCGTTGACAGAAATGGATTGAATAACCATATTGTCATATTTATTTAGCCTTGTAAGCACGCTAAACGGCGTTCGTGATTCTTGTAGACTTACTAACATTCGATAAGCGGATACCGATTTTGTATAAGCGCCGGACCATTGCCCGAAAGCCATAGAGGCCATTGCATCGCTCATGCCAATTTCCATATTAATTTTTATCGGTTCCATGTACATATGGTCAGAGATATTTGCCCCAGCCTGTACCGGATGAGATGTAATTGTAGCCGAATGATCTGTTGTAACCTTCAAAACCGCATCAAAAAACAGCCCGCCTACATTTGTCTTGCATAATATCATTTGCTGTACCGGTTGCATGCCCCATTGTCGCGGGCGGTACCCGGACAAGCCATCTTTTAGTACGAATACATCACTTTTCCCGCCCGCTTCATAGGCATCAATTTTTCCTAAAATTTCCTGTAGCGCACCGTTCGTTATCACATCAAGGGACGATAACGTCCCGCGTATGGTTCCTAAGACGCTCATACTACACCGCCTCCCAGATTGCTCCCAGTCCGTGCCTGCAAGGTTCTTGTCAAGTCTCCCGCCAATTGTTCGCCTGTCTGCGTAATACCGGGAGCATTAATGGTAATAGAGCCGATGTTTGTACTGTTGCTGTTATTGTTATAATTTCCGTAAAGCTGCGGTCCCATACTTACCAGCCCATTTCCAATCATATTGCTATAGCCATATGTGCTTTGATAGCTAGGATCGCCGAGTTTGTAAATCATATTCGCATTTTCTATTGTTTCTTCTTCTCCCTGGCCGGATGCTCCCTCAAAATCTGCGGTAAATTGATAGGCTTTATTTCGAATACTGCCAGGTGTTCGCATTTCATCACCAGCCGGCTTGTAATAACCATTATATAATTGTCCGTTTAACTCCATTAATGCAAACATCATCTGCAACTGATAGCTATCTAAAGGTAGTCCCGTCTTTTCGTGTAAATCCCACAATGCCGCTTTTCTTCTATAGTCTTTCCATTGGAACAACCCAAAAGCAACCTCGTCTTTAATAAATGTATCCTTATCGACTGTTTTGGCATACGTAGTATTATCCGGGTCACCATAAATAGCGCCTGGTTTTAACTGCGATTCATGCATTGCCCGTGCGACCATAACAGCAGAACCCTCACGGGTAAAACCATTCCCCATGAAGTCTGCCATCATAGTCGATGCTCTGCCGGATTTGAATTTTTCATCCGTCGAAACTTCCCCAGATCCTACTCCGGTTGCATTTGCCGTGCCGTCCCAAGCCTTGCCGCTTGCTACGTCTTTTGCCATATCTCCGAAAATCTGCGCCGCTCTTGTAAAATCTTTATGAATCAAAGCGTCTAATGCATCTGCAACGCGGCCTAAAATAAAGGCCATCACGCCAAGAGTACGAATAACAATAGTAATGACCTTACCAATCGAGTTAAAGAAGCCTTTGATCCCGTTTTCCGTTTTCTTGTCAGTTACTCCAAACAAATATTTAAAGAAAGTTTTGGCGTCTTTGTACAACTTGCCAAAGCCATCACTAAGAGAGAGCAATGCGCCTCCCCACGTGGCCTTAATGGATTCCCAATCGATTCCCTGTACTGTCCATAAAACAATATTTTTAATCATTTGCAGGACCGGCGTGAGAACATTGCTGTACATCCATTGCAACGCCGAGGAAACCTCATACAAGGCCCGTATAATCAGATTTTTTATATCTGTAATAGTGCTGTTATTCGATAAATCAAGCAGCTTTTGCCAGACTGGAGCTAATGTCTTTGAAGAATTCCAGCCGTTCATGTAATAAACAAAGTCCTGAATCAAAAGCAGTGCGCCGCCGATTGCCATAATCATCAAGCCGAACGGGCCGGACATAATCGCGGCCCCGACAACGGCAAAAATGGCGGCCCATTTCTTAACCAATGTTGGCAGACTTTCTACAAAATCAACCACGGCACCAAAAACAGAGCGAATGACCTGGAACGCCGATATCCCGATAGACAACATGCGAGATAGTATTTCTGCTATTTTTTTTGCAATTTCCGGCATCCGATTCCCTAAACCGCGGTTCATACTTTCAATAAATTCCTTAAACTGCCTAATGAATGGAGCCAGGTACTTAATCAGATAGTATGTAATCCATTCTTTCAGCATCCGCAGCTTAACTTGTAATGACTGTATTTCATAGCCAATACTACGAATGTACCGGAGTTGTTCTCCCGCGTCTTCCGGCGTGGCTAGTTCGTTCATTTCTGCACGCAAACGGAAAAACTGTTCGCGAAGTTCGGGGACCCATGCAATATCCTGTTCGGACGCGCCCATGGTCTTCATAGCAACGTTCAAGGCTTTTGCTGTTTCCGTAGTCGTCCACATCTGCGTTGCCAGTTTCTGATATTGCATGTCCGTATCGGCAACGCCTTTTATAATTCCTACCGTTTGCTTAGCGACGGCCGCAAGGCCGGTTACTACAGCCGCGGGGACCGCAAAGCCTTTTATATTATGCAGAATCCCTTCCAACTGTTTCAGTGAAGTTGTCGCAGAATTAAACGAATTGTTGTCAATATCAGCAGATAGGCGCACCAGATATTCACTAATAACTTCTCCCGGGTTCATTTACTCACCCCTTTCACTTTTGCTTGCCTCCATAGCCCGCCGTTCATTTTCCGCTTTTACAAAGAGTATTTCATGCGCGTCCAATAAATCGTCTAAATCATATGTTCCATCAAATACTTCGTGTTGTTGCCACATTCCGGCAATTACCGGGGCATAAGCAAACGTATCAATCGTTGGATAGGACATAGGGCTAAAATTTAACCTTATTTTTTCACTGCCTGCATCAACCCGGGTACGTTGAAAAAACTGCCGACATTAAACGCGAATGCCTGGGCTGTCAACGTGATAACCGCGGTAACGTCATAGTTCATATCACTATCAACAAACTCTCCGTTAGATTTAATAACAGGTTCCGGTACCTGTTGCCCGTCAATGTCATTCAGTCTATACACCGTAGCCAGCAACATATTCTGGATTTCATCAAACTCTGCGCGGGGAATATTGTTTAATGCAGTACCAATGCCGTCTAACTGATTCGGGATTTCCTCCCCGGCAAACAGTGCAGGGGCAAATAAAGATGCTGCTTTAATGGCCAAATACGAGGCCGAACGAGCATCTAATTTATTTAAGCGGTACTGTTTGCCGCTTACTTCAATAACTTTAGTTTTTTTGTTAGGTTTTTCTGGTTTAGTTGCCATATAGTATCACCTCTTATAAAAGTACATTCGTAATATCCGCACACATAAGCGTCCACGTGACGCGCTGGCCCTGCGATTGATAGGGCGTGTCCGGTTCTTTTTGTGGCGATACGCCGGTGCAGTAATGGGAAATATTCATCGTGCTGTTACGAATTAAAATTGTAGTGTCTGCCCAATGGCTTGTTGCCCCATTCCAGATCAGTGTATACCACTGTTCGAGCCATTTGTGGAGCGGGGAGGTCTGCTGTACTTCGATTGTAATTGTGCCGTTGTTACCGGCAATTTTCGATACCATAACAGAACCGTCTGCGGCCACGTCATGCGAGGTCCGGTCTGTCGATTTAGAAATGCTGATAGAGCCGGCGCCTTCTCCGGTAAAAATATAATCTCCTGCCAATTCAGAATGAATAGAGCCGGTTACATCCAAAAAGGAATACGTCGATTTTGCCATTTATTTCAACTCCTTATCTGTTTACGTCAACCTCTACGGTTACAAATTCGATTGCGCCGGCCGTCTTGACACATACATAAATAGGAGGCGACTTGCGGGCATCGCGATCTGCAGCCGACTGGTCATCTACAGAGCCGCTCTGAATCAAATAACCATTAGCCAATGCGGTCCCGTTGGTCAAATCCAGTACATCACCGCCGCGCCATACACCCGGGGCAATAAAGCCCGTTGTAACGTACTTGTCGCAAGCCGTGCCAATAACATTCGTAATCGCGGTTACGCCGGCTTCTGTCGCCGGGATTTTGGGCGTGCTAACCAGCAAATCCATAATGCTCAATACAATGTCATTTTTTAACATGTCGAGATTAATGATTTCGTCGAAATGCGTGCCGTCCGCCATAAGGCCCTGCTGTAATACGTCGTACGAATCAGCCCGGGTAATGTATACGTTGCCGTTGACGCCGGTTGTCGTAGACGAGCCGCATACATATTCCACCTGCGTTTCCGTGAGATCGTCCGTGGTAACGCCCGGAAGATTCTTATAGGCTAATGTATACGCCGAATTGTACGTGCCGCGGTTTTGTCCCATGGCATAGCCCATCGTTGCCGCTACAGCGTCCGGTGTATCAGACCGGCCGCAATACTGGCCAAACGAACGGCGATAGCCCTTAGCTTTCAGCAAAGCAAAAATGCCGTCTGTATCGTCTTCTGCGCTGTCTTTATCTACCAGGCTTAAATTGTTTTCGTCATTTGTCGTATACGCAAGCAGGGTATCCGGTGTAGCCGTTTCTGCCCATGCCGCCAGCGTCTGAATTTCTGCTTTAGTTGCGCCGAGCGGAATCAGCACATACCATTCGGAGTTTTTGTTGCGGCATGCCTGTGCGGCTGCCAGTAAGTCCGCATCACCGGTGTATTTTGCGCCAACGGCCAGTTTAACCGGAGACGAGGTCGCGGAAAAATACAATTGTGCCGCCTTGTATTCGGCACTGTCAACAGAAAAGCCGTCCTGAATCATGGCATCCGTCGAGGTATACACGCGTACCCGTTCTTCCTGCGGAATGACTGTAGACGTGCCGAGTATCAAGGCTACATTAAAGCCTTTCCGGGCCGCGGAACGGGTCGCCAGGTTGACGGATATATTGACAATCGTCTTTAGCGATAAATTCATATTATTCATCCTTCCTTTTTAATCTTCAATGATGATAATGCCATACGGCCCCACCTGTGCCGTCGTTTCAATCGTGTGTTCGCTTGTGCCTGGGTTGTCGTGTACGTCTACCGGTACCGTTTCGATTGGCGTTACCGTTTCGTCCCAAACCAGCATATTGTTAAACGAAAATGCCAGGTCTGCACGTTCCCACCATAAACCGCCGTATAATTCCGGTACATACCGCGGCGTTTCCGGGCTGGGGATGATATACAGTCCTGCTTTTCTGAGTGCGTCTGCGCCATCTAAGAGCGTATGACGGAGTTGTATCATATTGTCGTATGCATGGGGGCCGTATGCAGTCCAGGTAAACCGTACCACGCGGTTAGAATAGTGTGTCTTGCGTAACTTGTCGCCTTTCGTTTCCCATTCTTCATGCACCGGTTGCGTCGTGTCGTCTCCTGGGACGTCCTCAAAAGCGATAAAAACTACGTCATCGTCTGCGGTCCAGTCCGGTTGCCCTTCGGCCGGGTAACTGATCCGTACCGGCGGCGGGGTACTGCCGTAATTTTTGTCCGGGTCGTAGCCTAGCGCCTTCATGGTTGCTCTATACGCGGCTTGCAACAGCTCTTTTTTCGTCTGATTTGCCACTTTTTAGCCCCCTTTGCGAATACGGGTACCAATTGCCCTATAAAAGCCGTAATCGTTGTCCGGGGTAACAGATTGGAGCTTATACCGCTCACCGTGCCACACAATCACGTCAGAGTAACCGGATTCACTGGATTCACCGGTCACATAGACGCGTTCCGTCGTTAAAATACGAATACCGCCGCTTTGCCGGTCCCCTTCCTTTACTCCATTTAGCTGTCTGGGGCTGGCAACGGTAACGATGCCCCGCGTCGTGATGGTTTCCGGCTCTCCTTTGGTGTATACGCCGTTTTCCCACGTACCGGAAGAGCGTTCTATCGTGATCATCTGGGATAGCATGCCCGAATGGACCACACTGCCTAAATGTATCATTTAATCCTCCCTTACTACGTACGTGATAGACTGCCGGAGTGCGCCTGTATCAATCAACGGCCGGTTACTTCCTTTTAGCTTGATGGTTAATGGGCTGTTCGGTGCCCAATTGTTGCGCGGGTCCCGGAACCAAGCGCGGACCTTGTTTTGTGCATACAAGCCCACACTATTTATAGCCGCGTCCATGGCCTTCGGGTCGTTGTGCTCTGCCGCAATATAGATTTTCTTGAATTTCTCCGCAATCTGGGCTTTGTTGGCCTCTATGGCCGGCTCAATGATAGGCCGCGGCGGTGCTTGCCACAACGGGGAACCGTGCGATGCAATATACATACTGTATGCTTCGGAGTATTTCGCGCCTTTAGCCATGTTGATATTCATTTCTTGCCGCATAGGCCAGGCCCGGATGCCGTGCGTATGGATATATACCAATTCCGCATTGCCGATATCGGCCGCCGTGCCTTCTTCTTCGCGCGCGTTGTTGTTATTCGGTACACCGACGTAGATATGCCGTTTTTTGAGCTGTAACAGCCGTTTTACGACGCCCGCAAGGCCGCCGTTTATGTCTTTTTTCTCTACCTTTGCCTTTACTACCATACATACATCCCGCCTCTCACATACCTTTTTGCAAGAGATGCAAATTGTAAGCCGAATGTTGTCATTTTAAACGCGGCCCAGCCATTCAGATCAGCCGTGGCCGAGTTGTCCCGGCTGTATGATACGCCGTCTGCGCTCTCGCCTGTAATCATACCGGCGGAAGATGCGGCCGCAATGACGGACGCGGCCGCTGTTCCTTCCGGTTGCATGGATTGTAAGTAAAGAGTGCAAAAATGAGCAATAAATAAGCCGATAGCCACACGCCAGGCCTTACCGAACCGGGTATAATTGACCGTATCCAGGCCGAGAGTAACGTACATGTCGGCCACGGCTTCGGGAATCGTGCTTTTAAATTGCGGGTATATGGCGAAAAAATCGTCTTTAGTGTATGCCGGATGGTCCGGCTTCTTAATATTGGATGCCTGGCCGGTAATGCCTGTTATCATGTACGGTCCCTCCCTTCTTTATTTGCCTGTTTTGGCTGTCTTTTTGTCCGGTTCGGCTGCGTCTGCTGCGTCCGCTTCTGCAGCTTCTGAGTGTTCTTCTGTAGTGTCTGCCGCTTCGGCAGCTTCTGCAGCGTCTTTGTCCGTCCCGGCACCATTCACGGCGATAATATCACCGTCAGCGACGGCCAGGGCGTACAAACGGGCCTTTGTAATCCATTCCGGGGCGTTTTCCATGTTCATAAAGCCTTTTGTCGTGTATACGTCGCCGTCCGTGTTGCGGAATTCGAATTTCTTTTTAGACATAATAATCATATTGCACTCTCTCCTTTACTTAGATACCGTCTACATAGCGTACCGGCTGGTAGTAATTAAATTTAACCTGGCCAATCTGTGCCGCATAAAGCGTGAGATAGGCCGCCTTATCTACTACCGGCTGCGTCATAGCGCGCGTAATAGGTACCGTGATATCAAAGTTGACCTTATCTTCGTCGTTGACATAGACAAGCATACGATCAGTCTTGCCGGCGCCGGCCTGTACACACCACCGGCACGGCTGGATTTCAATTTCACGGCCCTGGTTGTTGGCGATGTTGTTGTTCTTCAAATATTCGAGGACGGAGATATTACCGGCTTCGGATACTTTGCGCGTAACAAGCAAAGTATACTGTTTCGGCGGGATAAGAATATGATTCGGCATGCCTTCCAGGTCATATTCCGACGCTACCCAGGCATCCGTAATGGCCTGGTTCAAGTCGTCGAGGATTTCATCCGGCGTTTTCGTGGCCCAGGTCTTTGTACCGGCTGCGCCGTTGGCAGCTTCGGCAATCGTGACATTCGGGTCATTCAAAAGGCCGGTTGTGCCGAGTTTTTCAAAGCCTTTATAGACATTAAGGTCCAGCGTCTTGTTATAGTTGAGCCGGATACCCTTATTCAGCAGGTCTTCGAGGGAGCGGCCGATTTGTTTCAGTTTTGCCTGGTCAATAAAAGGCACCTGCATAGCATGCATCCAGGTAAATACTTTGAACATGTTTTTGTTCGTATTTACCTGCATAACAGGGACCGTTGTTGTACCGGTGCCGACGATAGACAAGTCGTTAGGGCCGGTCGTGCCGTAATCCATGTCAAACGTAGACGTGTATTCTACCCAGCCGCCGCCGGTTTTGGCAACAATATCACGCTGCCATGTAACGGCCGAGAGCGGTTCTCTTACTTTGGGGTCTGTCTTTTCCAGTTCGCCGACGAGGTAAGCCATACCGGACGATACAGCGGCATCAAAGGCATTCCCGTAAAACGCCTGACGGCCGCCGGATTTCATGGCCATGTTGGCCGCATTAAACATGCTGGAATTAGGTGTAAAAAACGATGCGTTGGTATCCATTGTGTAGCTCCTTTCGGTTAGGCATTAGCCCGCGTCAAAATAGTGATTTCTGCGACGCCATTTGCGTCTACATAGCCGTTGGTCCACTGCACATTTGTCAGTTTGACCGTATTTGTGGAATCGGCAACCGCTTCAAAGCCGCCCACAATGCCATTTACGATGTCGCTGTTCGCCTTGATACGGACGTATACCGGGCCGCCGGCTGTCGGTGTGCCATTATTGCACGTTACGACGACGGCGCCGCGGTTGATGGCGCTTACCAGGTCCAGGGCTTTATAGGCCATTTCGTTCTGAGTGTCATAGCTTACGGCCTGTTTGACGACGCGCAAGGCGACGCCGCCGAATTTATCGGCTGTAAACGTTGCATCTACCGGGGAATAGGTATTGTCTGTGTTGGCCATGAGTGCCAGGCCGTATGCCACATCTGCGGAGCCTTCCTTTAACTGCCGGGACGTGACAATATCATCCGGTGTACGTGCATAGGTACCCGGGAAACCGTAGGTCATAGAAATTCCGATTGCTTTACCGCTCATTATATGTGCCTCCTTATATCAAATCAGTGCTTTTTGTTGTAATGGGGATTAAATTTATTCCGGATCATCTTGCCATAGGCTACATCGTCCATGATTTTGCTGTCTTTGGCTTTGTGGCCGTAGCGTTTCGCATTTGCCAGGTATGTATACTGCGTATCGGGCAAATTAGAGCGCAATAACGCGGCCATGGAATCAGCGGCCTTCGTGCGCTGTTCCTGCGGGAGTGCGGCCAGCAACGGCTTGATGTTCTTGATGATTTCCAGGGCGTTTTTCTTGATACTTTCTGCAACGGCGCCGTTCGGCTGGATTACGTCGTCATCATCATCTGCTTCTCCGTTGATTTTGTTGAGATAGTCCGGGTTTACGTTGCCTTCATCGTCCGGCACATTTTCGTCATCGTCTTCCACCTGGTAATCTTCCGGTTCTTCCTGCTGCGGTGGCTGCGGCTGCGGTGCCGGCTTTTTGCCCTTGAGTTCCTGTTCGAGGTCGTCCAGTGCGTCCGGCTTCTGCTGTTGCGGTTTATACGGAGCGTATGCCGGGCCGTCGTCGTCTTCGTCGTCCCAATCGTCGTCATCCTCTACCGGCGGGCGTTTAAAGCCGCGGGCGTTGCGCAATTCTGCGATGCCGTCTTCGATACGGGATAAGCGTTCTTCTAAATCGCTCTGTTTACCGTCCTGTGGCGTGTTCTGCGGCGGCTGTGGCTGATTGCCTTCACCGTCGTCTTTTGCACAATCCGGGTTTAATTTCGCCGCCTTTTCCATATCTTCCGGCGTTGTGTCTGCGTCGGCTGCAAAGGCCTGCAGCATGCGGCCGAATAAGCTGTCTTTTTTCATATTTTTCCTCCTAATGGGTGTTGTATTGGCGTCTCTAATGGCTACTTTATGGCCGGCACGGCCGCGGTCTACAACGGCGACATGATTGCCGCGTATTTCCCGTTGTATGTACCCGTCGTCGCCTTCCGGGTTCCATAAACAGTCATAGCCGCAAGAAATATCGCGCTTGCCTTCCTCTATCTTGTGGATTAAGTCGCTGTCATAAATAATCAAATCCGCAATGATACAGTCCGATAAGGGACCGTCGCCGCGCCGTACGTTGCGGCATGTGCCCTTGATGTACTTTAATACATTGTCAGCACTGATATCTTCGTCCGGGTGTTCATCTACGACGGGCTTTCCTTCAAAAGATACCAATGCCGTTCTATTAAATACTTCCTCTTCCGGGCGTTTGACGTTGTAGACCTTTTCCGGCTCTTCGCCGCCAAACTCAGAGCCGGCGTACTGCTGTATACCTGTTCGGGCTATGGGTACATCGCGGCATACTAAATAGCCCTCGGGAGTGCGTATCATATGGTCACTGATGCGGCTCCCAAAAAATGCTTTCAACTGTCATTCACCCCTTTCTATTGATTGATGCGCCGGAATTGTGCCAGCGTCATATATTGTATTTTGCCGTGCCGGTATACCTTGTGCGGCCACTGCACGTCGGTATCATCAATTAATGGCTCTGCATAGCAACGGCAATTAAAAATCTCACCCGGTGCATAGTTGCCATAGCTTTTTTTATGGATGAGCTTTTCCGGCGACGGCGGGTCATTCCAGGCGCATACTACATCATCCATGTGTTGATGGCTGGACCGTACCCGGGCATCGTCGCTGGTGCGCCATACATACCACGATATGCCGGCGCCTTCGGAGCGTACGCGGGTTAAGGCTGTAGCCGCCTTTGCTGTTTCCGTCCGGGCAATGAGCCGGGCGTGTGCCCGTGTCAAATTCGGCCCCTGTTGTAAGATGGCCGCTATCATGGATTCGGGCCGTTCACCGTTCAGGCCCCGTTCTGCCGCCAGCTTAGAGGCCCGTTCTGCGGCTTTATCAGACAATGACTTGATGAGCTTACTATTCCGCTCGATAATCTCATGATAGACCGGGTACCATTTCAGCTCCTTTTTCAAGGCTTTATAGATCAGGTCCCCTTTGCTCCCTTTGGCTGCGGCCTCCCGCCACGTCTTCGCGCCGTCCACGAACAGGCTTGTCACCATGGCCATCGCAATTCTCCTGGATTCTCTTTTAAAGTTCGGGGACCGGGCAAAGCCCCGTATTGCCTCTACCATGCGCGCCGGGCTTTTGATGCCGCGTAACCGTCGCCGTAGCTCGTTGATTAAGCGGTTAATTGCCCGTTCATACTGCCGTTCTACCCGGCGCGGCGGCTTAAATCGTTGATTCATATGGCTCCTTTCAGGGCATGAAAAAACCACCTGCATTTCTGCAAGTGGCTCATTATAAACCTGGTATGCTATCCTTAATGCCTTTCGCCATTTTCATTGCTCTCTGCATCATTCCGTTTTCGTTTAAATATTCCAGACCTTTGAGAGTTAATCTTGGCCTACCCTTGCTGACCTGGAAATTTCCTGCTGCGTCGGTGTCGACGGCAATGCCTTCGATAAGACCAGCTATAAGCAGCATGCGCAAAATAGACAGAAGACGCGCTTCTGATATGCCCAGCGTCGACGAGGAGATCATCTTATCGTCGAACTCTTCGTAGTCCATGCTAATCTCTAGTGTGTGCAGGATTTTGTAGATGATTCGTATGTTGTCCATCTCGGTCTCCCTCATTCCTCTCGTTCTTCATCCATTTGCACCGCAAACATGACTACATGTTCTCTTGTAGATACGTGTCCTGCTTCGATTTCATCAATCATAGACTGTCTTTCATCTTCTGTTTCCAGAAATGTCATAATGCCTGTTAAGAAATCAGGATCGTCACTGAATTTTTCTTTTAAAAGCGTGACCATTTCTTTCTCTGTGGGTGTTTTGGGCTGTCGATATTTCATACTTATCTATCCTCATTCCAGTTTCTTTTTGAACAAGATTTCGTATTCACCAAAACCATGCGCGACGATGACATATACGTATGGGTCTATGCATTTCGTAAATTGTTCTTCTTTTGGAAGTCTGTCAAAATCCGTGTTTAGCGCATGCATAACCTTTGCATACTCTTTCTTTCCAAGTCTAATGGTACCACGTTTCTTAGAAGGATTAAACCTTTTTCTGCCGCCCCCTGTGCCAAATTTTCCATCCTTCCTTCGAGGATGTTTGCTTTCAAAATCTGCATCATCAAAAGCTGCACTGAAAAGGTTATTGTCATTTGTGGTTTTAGACGTTTTTGGGGCGTTTTCTTCCATGCCGCCGAACATACCACCCATACCGCCGGGCATGTCGCCTTCTTCTTCGATATCGTCAGGCGCTTTCATGATATCCTCGTCGGTAATATTGGTCCATACGCCGGTGCGTTCACTCTGCTGTTTCAGCTCTTTCAGGGCTGTCCGCTTGCTTACCAGGCCGGCGTTTAAGGCTGTTACTACGTTTTCGGTGCCGCTTTTGGCAAGGTCGCTCTGTTCCTGGTCCGTCGGTTCGCTTACCGGGTCAAACTCGAAATCTAAATCATCAGGCACCGCGCCAAAAGTAGACATGAACAATACCGGCAACAGCTTATTCAGGACCGGCCGCAATTTAGATTCCTGTTCCTGCGCTATCATATCGTAATAGTTTTGTAGATCGCTGTCGCCTGTAGCATTAAGCCCCGCCGGGGAGCGTCCGAATAGTTTTGTCTGCGGAATACGCGCGGCACCGGCTATATCCATCATGAATTGCTGGTATACGTCCGATAGGCCTCCAAACGTGTATTGATGAGATTCAATGCCATCGGCCGCATCAATCACTTGCAAGCCCATATTGCTCATGAGCCAGTTTTGGGCCTGTACCGTCCTGTACAGCTCATCCTTAGACTGTTCGTCTACGGCGGCTAATGTCTGCCCCAAATCGCTCATTTTCAGCACTCTCAGGCTTGCCATAAAGGTCAGTTGTGCAATATTCCACGATACATTATCGCGTTTCTTTAGCTCCTCGAATACGCTTTCAATGACGCTTGCGCCCCAGTTCTGGTCTGCCGCCGATTCCCAGTATGGCAAATCGTCGCCGGTAAACCGTAACACGCGGCTATGATGTACTGTTACCATGACATTGTTCGTGTTGTCCGTGATGTTGTAGTACTTAGGCAGCCCGAACTCCGGGTCCCGGATATCATCAACTACCTCCGTACTTGGCGACACGCTGTTCCACCTGTCGTAAATCATGACGCCGCAAAAGTCGCCGGGCATGAGCATCGTCATATCGAGCGGCTGCGATAAATCATAGCCTTGATTGGCTACGATCATGACACCGACGGCGCCGCCATAGAGCCGGCCCCATTGCAGCCCTGTCTTTATCTTTTGAATCAGCTGCATTTTACGAATTTCTTTGTCGATTCGTTTCAGCAGGTTCGGTGATAGCTCCGTCTGAATACTAATCCAGTTCTTGACCATATCCGACGGGATAATATCGATAATCTGCCGGATAATCCAGTGTTCCCGGTACAGCGTCGTCAATAGCCCGTAATTACGCGTCAGGCGCTCTAAATGGTATTCGGTCCCCTCCATCAGGTTGGGCGTACCAGCACCCAGACGTGCCAGCGCATTTGAAAACACGTCGTTAGCCCTTGCGCGTACTGCATCGCCGCTGTCTTGTACCGGGTGTGTTGCCGCGGTTCGTGCCGCGTATGCTTTTTTCTGCTTATATCGTTTACGCATTCGCCAATCTCCTCGTTCTCACTACCGTGTTTACAAAATAGCGCAGGGCGTCGCAGGTATGGTCTGCCATTTTCAGCGGCCGTTCTTTGCCAGTCTGCTGTATGGCCTTATCGTCCCATACATAGGCCGTCATTTCGTGTACCAGCATAGGGCAATCTTCCCGGTATATCCGTATCTTGCGCCGTGCTAATAGCTTTGCTACGTTGCGTATGCCCTCTAAGACGCTGTTATCCGCGTTAATCGTCGGTACCGTTTCTTTAGCCCGTAATCCTCTATTGCGCATTTCTGCCTTGAAACTCTCTGCCGACGGGTCGATAATTACCGCCGTGGGCATATGGTCCCCGGCCTTGATAAACTCCATCAGGTCGTCGCCATACTGGCCGTTATCCTTTTCATAGTTACCGTCTTTGCGGCTGTCCCAGTAGTATTCACGCATTACCCAGGCTGTATCGCCGTCGTCCCAGATATCCAGAAATGTCATAGGGTTTACCGTCCCATAGTCAATTGAGATGTATCGCCGGAACATGCGCTTATTTTGGTATATCCAGTTCCGTTTCTGTTCGTCGAAATACAGCTCATCGCTCCAGCAGTCTTTGTATATCGAGCCTTGTGCCATCACCCACAGGCCCAGAATAAATCGTTGGTAGAAGACACCGGTATAACTGGTCTTGTACCATTCCCGCACTTTATTTGAGAGTGATAAATTGTCGTCCATGGTGAAATGGATATGTAACAGCCTCTTTACGTCGCCTTTTTTTATCCAGTTCTTCAAAAACCAATGCATCGGGCTTTCCGGGTTACAGTTGAACCACAGCTTTGCACCATCTACAGAACAACGGCCCGTCGCCTGGTTTACGAAGGATTCAGGCATCAGCGCCACTTCATCGAAAAAGACGCCCGCGAGTGTCATACCCTGTATTAAGTCCTGGCTGCTTTCATCCCGGCCGCCGAAAAAGTAAAAATAGTTGATTTTGCCGTTTTTACGCACGACAGCGAGATTCAGAGTACGTTGTTCGTCTATGATGTAATCATGCGCTCTGAGAACGCCAGACAGCCAATTCCAGACGTTCCGGCGAAACGCGCCTACCGTCTTTCCGCACATGGCAAAATTCATCTGATCGTAGCGCTCCATAGCCCAGAAGATAAACGACAGCGCCATAGCGACCGTCTTACCGGCACGAATGGAACCGTCACAGATAATGCCGTTATAGTGCTGATATGGGGAGCCGTCACACCACCAGGTAAAAGCTTGCATCTGTTTCCGGGAAAATTCGGAGAAATGAATACTAGGTTGTACGATGTTCTGCATCTGCGTCTTTCTCCTCCCATACCCGTTTTACAGATTCTTCCATGGCCTTTTGCAACCCGTCGTCTGCGTATACCGTTTCGATGCCGCCGGGCTTTGCTTTCTCTTCAACGAACCCGCCTTTGCATTTCAGGGTAAAAATAATAGCCGTCAGATTTCCATCTTTGACGGCTTGTAACAACCCATACAGGGCAAAGTCTACTAATATTTGCTGGTACTCATCCCGTATTTTCTGCAGCTCTTTGCTGCGCGATACACGCTGGCTAATAGCCGACTGCGTGATACTGACACCGGTGCTTTCGCTGAGGAGTTCAGCGGCCTTAGATATGACGCCGCCGCTTGCGCGCAGGGCATCGGCTATTTGTTCGTTTGTGAATTTAGCTCGTACCATACGCGCCTCCTTTCACCCTTTTTATGTATTAGGTCCATAACGTTTCAGGGCATAAAAAAAGGCCATGCCTCCGAGTACAAAAGGCTGGCCTTTTCTTATTTTTTCACACTACTATTATACACCATTTGCAACTGCAAATCTATGCAATCTTTCAAAACTTTGTAGCGCGCGGCCGTGTAAATAGAACGCTTTGCGCCAGCTACAATGCATATCATGGGCAATGTCTTCCCACGCCTCCCCGTTGATATACCGGGCGTACAGTATGGCCTGGTGCTCTTCGTTAGGAAGCATTTTGATTTGCTCTTTGGCGGCCGTACGTAAGGCAATAAGTGTATCCCGCTCTGCCGCCACTTTTGCGATATACCGTTCCAGCCGGACATACTTATCAGAAAGATCAGACGTTTTAGAGCCGCTTACCCGGTCCGATAAACTGGCCGCGCCGATGGATACTAAGTCGCTCCGCAACTCTGCCAGCTCCCGCTCTGTCTGCTGTAAAATATACGCTTGCCGCCGGACGCGGTTTAGATACTCTTTTGCTGTCATTGATTCCTCCTGTCCCTTAAACTATCTGCAATATCGGATACCGCACACGCAATGATAAAGACGAAAAACACGGCCATATAAGGATGTTCTGCGGCGAACTGCCAAAAGGTCATGTACGGTCCCCTTCTTTCTTTCCCATCCTTGCAACATACGCGGCCATGATTGTTTCCGTGCATTTGCCGTTCGCTGCGACAAGTTCGCATAGTGCCGGCTCGTCTTTTACCGGGCACCATTCGCAGTCTGATATTTCGTCTAAGAGCCGGTACAGTGCCCGCTTGTGTTTTCCCATTGTTACGCCTCCTTTTGCCCCATATCGGTTGCTACCAGCGGTCCTAAATCAATTACGCCAAAGGTATTTTCAAAGTATTCGAGAGTGTCGAAGTAAATGCCCAATTCCAAATTCAGGCACTTTTCAAAGTCCACGATACGGGCTTCTCCGTCCCGGATAACAGAGGCTAACATTTTAAGATGCTCCTGGGCGCGCAATAGCCGTTCCCGGCCAAAGCCGAATTCTACATGCAAGGCCCACAACATTGTTGTGTATATATGCTCCGTTCCGGCTTCCGTGCCGATACGTTGTACTTTACCGTGCGGTCCTACACCGGGCTTAATCCACCGCATGTAATCCCGCTTCAGCTGTTCGCTCGTGTATCGGTCCAGGTTGTTCCGAATATCGCTAAAAGACAGGTTCTTATCACAGGTAAGCCGCTCTGTACACGCTTCAAGCCGGTCAATCCGTTTTAAGCCAAAGCCGAATACATCGTGTACCATCTGATAGATCAGCGTCCGCGTGCTGGAAATAGCCGCCCGGGCTGCGATATTGCGTTGGTATGTTGTCGTTCCTTTGTACATGTGCTGCGCCTCCTACTCTGCTAATTTATCGATGCCGGCGAAAAGGTATGCCCTGTTTTCTTCGTGCCGTCCGACGAAAATACTCAGCCGCTCTGCGTTAGCATAGTGCTTTTCACACCGGCAGGTAACGACCTGGGTATCATCGTCATAGGCGACGCCGTTCAGCGCGTCTAATACGATTTTCGCGATATTGTCAATATCCGGCTTTTTGAGCGGCTTTTCCTGGTCCAGCAGGCACCGTTCCCGGCGGTCCTTCGGCCAGCTCTTCGGGATAGCAAAACACGCGAAAATATAAATATCTACGGGCGTTCCTTTAGGAATCCGCTTGCCATTCAGTATGACGTATGTACTGGCAATGATGCTTTCATACTCTTTTGTTTCTGCCGGCGTGTAGACACTCCCTGTCTGCCGATTGAACCGGGGCCGTCCCTTGCCCTTGATCTTTCCTTCTACGGTAAAATACACTTTGCCTTCATCCTTTCTAACGCTTTATTTCTTCGAGTTTGCCCGTTTTCAGAGAGTTTAGGCCGCCTTCCGTGAGTTTGTATGCCCCGCGGTCTGCAAAGCCTGTCGTAGGGGCATACGGGCACTCTTTTGCCGTCTGCTAATATAACGTGATGGCACCGCTTGATCTGGCGGCCGCAATAATAGCAACGCATGATCTCTTACTGAGGAAAAAAGAGATAGAGATATTCGTTCACTGCGTCATACGCAAAGAGGATATCTTTGATGAGGGCATCGGCCTCTGAAATTGTATCAATCATTGCGTGCGCGCCTTCTTTATCGAAATCGTGGATAAATTGTGCTTCTAACTCATCCATCTTCTGTAATAGTGCGTCCCAGCGCGGCCCGAAATATTCATTTTCCTCTTCTGCCTTCACTCTTGCATTCTCCACGTAGTACGACGTTCTTCTTAAATAGTTTTTCGGTGCATCGTCTGTTTCTATTAGCAGTTCCTCTACGTCCCTGAGCCACTCACGGAGTTCTTGCAGTGCTCTACACGTTTCATCAAACATAACTATCGCTCCCTTCATTAGCAGTCCTTGTATTCGATGAGGACTTCAATCTGATGCAAACATTCAATGGCCTTTTTGAAATAGTAGTGTTGTTTATCGTCTGCTTCGCCTTCCCATATCATATTTTTTTCAGCAGCGTCTTTTATTTTTTCTATTCCGGTAATCATTAATCCTAAGAAAAACAACACTCTTCTTTCTTTTTCTGTCATACGTCGTCACTCCTTAAAATGGAATTTCGTCTTCTACCGGCACCGGTGCGCCCATACTGTCAAAACTGCCGCCCTGGCTCTGCGTACTGTCGCTCTTGCGCTCTATCAGCTCCATACGGTCCACGGCAACGTCTGTCGTATATTTCGTTACGCCGTCCATCTCGTACTGATCCGTCCAGATACTCCCGCTTACCAGCAGCCGCTGGCCTTTGTGGACGTACTGCGTGATAATCTCTGCGGTACGGCCAAAGGCGACACACCGGATAAAGTCCGTCTTTTCCTTCTTGCTATGGCGGTCAATAGCCAGGGTAAACGTACACCGGCTTTTCCCGTCTGCTGTCTGCCGGGCGTCCGGCTCCCTGGTCAGACGCCCTAATAGTGTTACGTGATTCATCTGGGCCTCCATTTAAGATTTTTCCGTTCATCTTCCGTCATTGTGATAGGCTGTTTGTCGTAGATGTTGCCGTGGTAGTAGGTTTTGCCGTTTTGCTCACTCAACACGTTGCCCCACTTGTCCACGTACACCCTGTCCATGTACGCTTCAAACGTCGGGCTTTCTCCCATATGGGCCAGAATGTATTCGGATAATTGAAGTTCCCCACTATCATAAAATTCCATTGCCAGGTCCCGGCATACTTTGGCAAATTTCAGTTCATCGCCCGCATAGTGCCAGCGGATCAGCGCCAAAATGTCCTTTTTAGTCATTGTCTGATTCCTCTTTTCTTATTTCGGCTGCGGATAATTTCTGTTTTGCATATTCAATATATTCATCAAGGTCTATCAGGACCTTCCCGGCTTTCATGTCATTCGTAGCCTTTTCTAGGGCTACGTTGGCTACTTCTTCCGCACAATACAATTCGGTGCTTTTGTGGCTAAAATCATCTGCGTCCATGCAAACGCGAATGCCTGTATTGTTGGATAAGATAGCCTCAACCGTGTCGAGGATAATTCGTCGATGCGCTGGATTCTTAAACGTAACAATCATGTTATCCCTCCTTATCTGTAAATTTTTCCGGTCCGGCTGCTTTTCAGTACAATCCGCTCCACTACTTCAAATCCGGCCAGGCTCAGCGTGGCCTTAGCGTCCCGTAACGCCTTGCTCATGATGGCAATTTCTTTTTGTTCCCGGATAGCCTTGTACTCGGGCGTGTGTTGCCACGCCCGGGTAAAGGTCGGGTCTTCATAGCCCTCCCCGTTTCTCATACGTCACCCCCTTAATCGTTCGTTAGCGCCCGTGACAAGCATTCCGTAAGGCTTCACCATGTCATAGATCCGGCTTCCTGTGGCCGTGTCTATGTCCGTAATCTCTTTCACTGAATACTCACTGGAAAAAATCGTCGTGAGATTATTCAGATACCGGCTGTTTACCAGGTCATAGACAATTTTCAGCTCGTTCCGGTCAATGTCGGTCAATTTCCCGTCTACCATCTTTCCGGCCAATTTAAAAAGATCATCAATATAGAGATTGTTGCAGGTGCGCCACTTACTCATAGCTTTTTCGTAGTCGTCGTTATAGCTTTTCATGGCCTTGATTAATGCCGGCATTTCCCGGCGATAGGAAAAATAATAATGTTGCTCGTGGCACTGCTCCGTCAAAAACAAGCAGGTAGCAATACAAATATGTGTTTTTCCCGTCCCGGATGCCCCGAAATAGCCCAGGCCCTGCCCGTGTGTATGGTTTGCCAGGAATTCCACGGCCATGTTTTTCATGGCTTCACCCTCGCTTTCCAGTTTTTGAGCGTGGCCATGTCTCCGCCGTCTACGCCCAACAAACTGCACAAATAATTTGACGATGTGCCGCCATCATATCCCGTGTTGAATAAAATTAAGGAAGACACAACTTGTGAAAATGTTGTATGCCGTAAGCTATGGAAGTTCAGGAAGTTTCCCATAATCCGCTCCGCTTTTTTTACATCGAAACCTGCCGGCAGAATCCGCCGCCCACTTTCATCGATATATTCAATTTTTTGATTCATCATTTTTCTACCTTTCTCGGCAGGTCTTCACATCCTCATGCTCCTTCAGCAAATCAGGATTCTCATACCGATTCCCGACGACCTCGAAAACGACATAATCAGACCAACTGCCCATGTGATTATATTCCCCTAATGAATTTGGCATGTCTGGATCAACATAGTGCATTACAAAACTACCATCTTCATATGTGACTACAACTTTAAAAGGTTTGTGATCACTATTTTTATATGTGTTTATTCCCTTCAATATGTCACCCTCGTATATTTCCTTTCCGTTACTGTCCTTTAATCCTGTGTATTGCATCAAAATTGCGATATCGCATCCATCATCACAGCCAAAATTCGCCCTCTCATCTGTTACTTTCCCATTGCGTGGGTCTTTATATCTATAAATAACTTGTGGGTATGTATAATCGCTATGAAAATTAATTTGATTTACTTTTGCCATTACCTTTACGGTCCTATCCCATACCCTGAATTTTATATTAAGCATCATCTTGTCCTCCCCTACCACTGAATAATAATCTTGCTTGTATTAGACGCTATCTTATATCCTGATTCTTCCACCGTGGCGCATATTTCTGCGTCCACAGCGTCTATCCCCGTCTTATCTAATACAGCATACCTAAGTCCCATTAGGCAGGCTGTATTGATCGATTTACGTATATTATTCATGCTTACGTCCAGCATATTTTTATCTCCTTGTATCATGTGATCTAGTGATTCCTTTCTAGCTTTACTCGCTAATTTCATATTCACGGCCCCCTTTCATATCTTTCACAATTAATCGGCTCGCTCTGGATTGGTGAGTCATCAGCCGTCCTTTTGCTGTCTTTTTTCCACATCTCCGCTGCCGCTACGGATACTCCACATATACGATATTTACGGCAGTCTTTACGATTACAAAAGATGTAATTTAGATAGTGCATTTAATCACCTCTAAGACTATCCATAATGTCAAAAGCTGCCTGATCGATATCCTGTAAACCGGTGGATAGTTCTTCTTCGTCTGCCATGCAAGCCTTAACCTCATCAATATCCGGAAAGATTGTTTGCATTGCATGAGCCCCCACGACATTTTTTTCCATGACACGTTGATATATTCTTCCTTCTATTTTTACTGTAATGGAATACTCATTTTCATTAATTTTGATATTTACTTCATCCATTTTATTCGCCTTCTTTGCTGATTGGGATAGAGTTCCATTCTTTCAATCCATCTATAGGTGGCATTGTAAATGGTTCATACTGTTCAGCCAATGCACAATATAATACAGTCTTAATCTTTTCTACGTCTGATTTTTCATAATATCCTAAATCGGTTACTATATCTGTATGCGTCATTGAATCATACCCAGTAACAGCAAAAAGTCTTGTTTCAAATACATTTATGCTAATAATTTTATCGCTGTTAATCAGACTTCCGTCTTGCGCCTTTATCCACATATCATTCACCGTCCTTTGGTAGCGGGGCTATGGGTGCCAGTAATACTGTTAAATCAACCTTTACAAAATAAATCATTTCTCTACCTCCTACTATTCGCTGTCAATTAATCCCCACGGATCATCGTTTGCCTGCTCTTTTCTGTCAAACGGTCGTCCTGCCCTAATCCACAATATATTTTGAGCTTGATAAGCATCTGACGTAGGCCCACATTTCCCCTTTTTGGTGATCCTCTTTTGCTTGGCTAATTCCTTTAATTCCGGGTCTGTCATATTCTGTAGTTCCGATATCTTCATAGACTTTCTCCTCCCAACTGTTTTAAAAGTGGCAATAATTCGTTCGTGTGGTCTTTTAATGGTTCTTTGGTTAAATTATATTGCTCTATACTTTGCCAGCCCTTACCGCCGATAATGGGCCGAATCACGTAGCCATACGTTTGATCTGGCACCAACTCACACCCCATCCCTCGTAAAATACATAATGTATCAGCCAGTCTGCATGCTTACATCCAGCATATTTTTATCTCCTTGTATCATGTGATCTAGTGATTCCTTTCTAGCTTTACTCGCTAATTTCATATTCACGGCCCCCTTTCATATCTTTCACAATTAATCGGCTCGCTCTGGATTGGTGAGTCATCAGCCGTCCTTTTGCTGTCTTTTTTCCACATCTCCGCTGCCGCTACGGATACTCCACATATACGGTATTTTCGGCAGTCTTTACGATTACAAAAGATGTAATTTAGATAGTGCATCCTATTCACCAACCTTCTTCGTACGCTCCACATCCAATCTCTTTCTCTGAATGTCCATCACAGCATGCACAGTTTCCGCAAACGTCGTATTCTTCGTTACATGAGCTCTGTTGCGCGATTTAGTCCCAGTTATAATATTTTTTCACGTCAGCCCCCAGTCAGCCCCGCTTTCGGCACCGACTGCATAGCGGTGCTTGGCTTTTTCGGCCCGTTTTTTTTCCATGGCCCGTGAAATATCATTCATTCTGACCATCCTCTCCAAAAATGTGTGCTCCGATGTCGGCCATTTCCGGATCATCCAGGATGTCATCCGTCGGGGCTGGTTCCGCCTTCACTACTTTCTTCGGGCGGCCTTTTTTCTTCGTATTTGCCGTTTTAACGGCCGATTGTTCTTTCTGGCTATGATTTATCGCAAGGCCATGCAAAAACGTCGCCAGCTCGACGTCACTGCCATTCATGTCGATTTTAATTTCCATCTTTCTCTCTCCTTTTCTGCCATCATTCCGGCATCTTCAGCCGGGCGGCTACTTCGCTGGTCAATTCTTTCACGCCAGCCAGACCGGCATCGACCAGGTACTTCTGATTGACCGGGACGCCGGACGCGGCGAATTCCTTCACCTCGGCCACATGGGCCGCTTCCGATTCGTAGGCTTTGCGGAACTGGGCCCGCAGGATGGCCGTGTCATCGGTCGGCGTCTGGCAGATTTCTTTCCAGCCGAACCGTTCGACGACGCGCTGCGTCACCGGGTCGTCGAATGCCGGCACGCCGGTATAGCCGACGGCGGCGATGGCCTTCTGGACCTTGCCCCAGGCTGTGGCGCTGTCGATGGGCTTGGTTCCCATAGCCAGTGTGGCCACTTTTTCCGACGCTCTCCGGATTTCGGCGATGGTGGGCAAGAAATCGCAGTGGTTGATGCAGTATTTGACCCCGGCCGACAAGGCCGGCGTCGGGATGTCTTTTAACATCTCTACGTAGAAACGCAGCCGTTCCTTCGAGAGATCATTTTTGTACGCCAGTTGCAAAAGACCAATCGCTCGCAGGGTCGATACTTCCGTTGTCATCTTTCTCCTCTCCTTCCTTGGCTTTGTATTCCGCCATCAGGCGGTTCACGGTATCAATCGCTTCTTTCTTGCTGTTGCGTGGCGTCGGCTGTGGCAGGGCTGTGTTTTCATCGTCATAGCCTCCAGCCTGCCAGCTTTTCAGAATGCCGTGGATATATGCCAGGCTTCTTTTATTACGGGTGACAGCCCTATCAATGGCCTTTATGACGGTGTCGCTGCCAAAATCGTCGACCAGTGCTTTGAGCTTTTCTAAATCCATCTCCCCAGGCATTGGGTAAATGTTTTTTCGGTAGGCATTGACGGCGTCTTTCAAGCCGTCGTCGGATGTTCCGGTTTCTTTCTTTCTACTTTCTACTTTCTCCTCTCTATTCTCTTTACTCTTATCTCTATTCTCTAATCTCTTATCTCTAATCTCTGTAAGACAATCTGTCACGCTTGCGTTACGTTTTCCGTGACATTTTGTCACGCTTTCCGTTACGGTATCTATTACGTTGCCTGTTACTTGCTTTACTGTTTCTTTTTCAAGCCGCTTCTTTTCACGGTGACGCCGTTGTCTGATTGCGGCCTTGTTTGCACTCTCTGTACCCACCATAGAGGGAACCGACGGCAATGCAACCGTTCCGTCCGGCCTGTCACACATTAGGCCGATTTTTTTGAATAGCTCCATAGCTACTAATACGGTATCGATGCTAATATGCGTGATTTCGGCTATTTTGCGTGGCTCATAGGGGATAATCATCTCTCCCACCTGGCGCTGTAACACGCCGTTTGTGTTGGCTGTCATTAAGCAGAGCCGGAGATACAATACGATGTATTCGCAGCCGTTCTTCTGGTCCTGTAGCCAGTCGATGCAATTGTCGTCAAAAAAATCTGTTTTCAACTTAATCCAGTAAAACTTTTCCACTCTCTCACCTCCTTAGGCATGGTAAATCCCGGCGGCAGATAGTACCGCCGGGACCGTTATATTATGCGTTGGTATCTTCTTTTGCCGGTTCGGCTGGTGGCGTGACCTCGCCGGTTTCCGGGTCTACGTGAGATACTTCTATGTCGATATAGTCTTCATCCGGTTCATCCAACATGGAGCCGGAGAGCGTTGATTTTACCGTGCCGTCTGCACTTACTTCCCGGGCCAGGTCAGACTTAATCGGGGCGTACTTTAAGGCTCTTTTCAGCACCGTTTTGAGCGCCATAGCATCAAAGTCTGTCTGCCAGGGGCCAAATTTATATGCTTGAGATTTATCATGGGCAAATTTAGCAATATCGTCCTTGCTCATGACCTGGAATACAGCGCCGCCGCTAATCATCCGGACGACGGCATAATACATGATTACGGCGCCGCGGTTACTGAGTGCCGGGACGTGACGGAGTTTCGGCTCCAGCCCCAGTTCATATTCAAAGGTATCGTTTTCGTGTACGGCGTGCGCCTGTACGTCCTTTACCTGCCCGGAGCGGTACACAAGGTCCAGCATGCCCTTATAGCCGATCTGAAACTGGCATGTAAGCGTACCCTTTACGCGGTACGGAATAAGATAGGCCTGGCCTACCGGTGTATTCGGTTCTAGGCCCAGCTGCGCCGCCTGCATCATGGCGCCGATAAAGCTCATGGGCGTACACTCCTGCAATGTGGGATTCGTCGAGAGCGCCGTTACGACCATACGAGTAAACCGTTCGGGCGTAATGACGTTAGGGAGCGCTTTCTTAATCTGCGGTTCCATGCGCCGTACTAAATCCCGGATTTGATTGTTATTTTCCTGCTTTTTAGTAATACCGCCTTTGATGTTCATTCTGCATCGTCTCCTTTAGCTTGTTTGTAGTAAAAACGGCGTGTACTGTCGCCGATAGTAATCAGGTCCTTTTCTGCCAGTTCCCGATAGATAGCCGGGGCCTTCTTCTTGATGGCCGAGAGGCTGACCGTTTCCCGCGGCTTCGTCGGTTTCCAGGTGACCGTATAGTCACCGACGGTGCCAGCTTCAGCATCCTGTAACATGGCCTTGAGTTCGTTCTCATAGCCCGTAATTCGCTCTGTAAGCTCTTTTTTGAGTGTCTTGGCATCATCCATATCATGCAGGATGGAAAGTGCGTCTAAGGGTAAATCTACTGTGATTTTCGCTGTATCCCGATACTGCCAGCCCAGGGCCTCGCCACAGGATTTTGTATTATCTACCTCCGGCGGCGTTTTGGCCTCCACGAGTTCCCAGAATTTCGCCTCTGCTTTGATGAGCGTCTGAACGTCTTCCTCGTTCCGTTCAATGCGTTTATAAACGGCTTCGTTGCCGCCGATGAGCACGGCAATGTACCAGTAGTCGGCGCCGGTAACCGCCATGTAGTGCAAACACTGCACGTAATAGGCATCCGGGATGTTGTCACCTTGCCAGTACTCCCGCTGGCTGATGCCGGCCGTCTTAATTTCAAGGCCCGCGTTTTCGCCGCAGACTTCCCGGTCGATGTTGGCCAGCATGAACGGGTGGTCCCGATACTGCAATGTGCCCATGCGGCGAACCTTCTTGCCCGTTTCCTTCATAAACCATTGGGCAATATTCTCCTCGTTGACCGTGCCCCAGTATACGTACTGGTTATTACTAAGGTCTTCCGGTGCAGCCAGGCCCGTCTTTTCCAGCCAGAGCTTATAAGGGCTTTTGTACTTATTCAGCCCCAGGATCACGGCGGCATCACTGCCGCCGATCCCTTTGTCCCGAACAGCTAACCATTTATCATGGTCAGCCGAATCTTTTACACTAAGAATGAGATTACAACCTGTATATGCCATTTTTAAGCCTCCTCGATAAAACGTTTACCGGCCGCTTTGAAGATGTCGTACATCATGGCCATAGGGTTGTCCATAGCCACATTGACTGCCATTTTATTTCCGCTTTCAAATTGCACATGCACTATTTCCGTTTCGGGTTCAAACTTCATGAAAACATATACATTAGCCGCCGCAAGGGCTTCTTCGAGCTTACTCAAGACAAATCTCTTTTCCATTTCATCCCGTACTTTTAGCAGTTCTAATTCTCGTTTTTTGTCCATTTTGTACTCCTAATTTTCTAATTCATCCAGTTCGCCGTCTGCTACAGGTAGTTTGATTACCATGTATCCTCACATTCCATCCACAGACGTTCAAACTCTGCCTGTTCTTTGCTTTTGGCATATTCATAGTCCATTATCTGTTGCTGTACAGACTTCTGTTTCTTGCGAACGGGAGCGGGCTGATTTCCTCCGCCGTCCCTTCTCTGCGTCGTCTTACGGCTGTTGATTCTGTGTAACTTTTTTTGTTTCATGCCCTTCACACCTTCCCACGGTTCAATACATCCGTCAGTACTTCCAGTTCAATCTGTGCCCGTTTAATTTTCACTTCGAGGCCCCAGGCAATACGGTCCGCTTCAATCAGCCGGCCCTGGATTCTCTCAATCAACGCGTCCAGGGCTTGCCCTTCTGCGTGATTCATGATCTTCTGAATATCAATCACTCCGTCTTCTTTGCTTCTCATGATGTACTCCTTTGTGGTATACTGTACCTGGTATATTTTGTTTTGCCGCTTACTTGTTCCCGCAGGTAAGCGGCTCTTTTTATTCCCGGTCTTTCAGCCGGTAATGCAGCCGCCGGTATTCGTCGTACACCGGTTTCCAGATCAGTTCGCACTGGTTCCGTTCCGCCGGGAAATACTTTTGCAATACGTCGAGATTATGCTGTAAATCAATCGCAAACGGGCATCCCTTGCATCCCGTGCGATGGAAATTATAAGGTGGCTTGTACAAGTCACATATTTCAATGTGATAGGTATCGATTACCCATTCCATCCATTCGTCCGTGCACATGACAAGCGGATTGAAAGTTACCTGACGGCCGCGGATGGCGACGCAATATGCGTTTTCCCTGTTCCCGCCTTCTCTGGCGCGGAGACCTAAAGCAACGCAATTTTTCTTATTCTCTTTTGCCCATTTTTTTATGGGCTTTTTTTTAAGCTCATTACAACAATCATGGGAGAGCTTCATGTTAAATTCAGAGGTAAACTGGTATCTCAACACCTTCGGGCAGGTGTACCGGGAATCACTGTATAGGTACTTTTGAACTGTCTTACTGTTCATCCCATGACGTTGGTATATTCCCACCACGTGCGAATGCTGCTTCGATTTAAAAGGGTAACCCTTTTCCTGTAGCATAGTAGTGATTGGGATGCTCGGGCGTATCATGACAACGCGGTCATCTTGTTCGGCTTTCTGCCGGACAAAATCCCGAATGTGGTTCATTTCGATCCCCGTATCGGCAAAAATCCGCGGGATAGTGTTTCCCGGGATGGCCATATCAAAAAGCGACGACATAACAGTGCTGTCTTTGCCGCCGCTGAAAGAGATGTAAAAACGGTCTTCGCCGTACTGCTCCACGGTGTCTTTAATCTTCTGTAAGCGGTCCTGCAAGAGGAATTCATGTTCATTCATGACGTATCACCTCCTTAGTGAATAATCAGCCCGGCACGGTACATGGCGTATAAAATACTGGCAATCATAGCAATAATGCCGAACAGTCCGGCACATGCCACTTGATAATCAAAGATAGCTTCACGCAGTGCCTCTACTTCTGCGTCCCGGCGGCTTGCTTTTTTTGTTTTTGCCGGTGCCGGGCACTTCGGTTTCGGTTCATTAATCCACGGTCTGATTTCCTGTAGCATTTTGTTTCGCCTCCCATTCTTTGTATTCTTCCGCGTGATCGGCAACATAGTGCCGAATAAAATCAATCAGCTCTTCCATGTAAAGCGCCTCCTTACCACTGGCCACGCCGGTCGTCCGGGGAAAACGTGTTTCCATACCGTTCTTCGTGCATAATGCAATAGGCATTGTAAAAATCCTGTTCTGTATCCCATTCATACTTGTGCAATTCTTCCGTAATCTCTGCATCCATG
This sequence comes from Caecibacter sp. AF58-12pH5A, assembly GCF_027681725.1. Classification (NCBI taxonomy): domain Bacteria; kingdom Bacillati; phylum Bacillota; class Negativicutes; order Veillonellales; family Veillonellaceae; genus Caecibacter; species Caecibacter sp. AF58-12pH5A. The sequence continues at coordinate 243,899 of NZ_JAQDBC010000001.1, forward strand.
AGATTTACAACCGCGTCGTAACGGTCCGTAATATCCATTCCATAGCTAGTTGTCACTTTTTCCATACGTCATTTCTCCTTTCAGAAACTTATTGATGAAATACTGCTGGCCCTTGCCGGTAACCAGCGTTGTTCTTGTCAGTCTTACAGACCCGTCCGGGTTATCAATGGTTCGTTCTTTGACCTTGAAAAGGTCCATCTCCCGTGCCCTTTGTGTAGGCATGTTTTTATCGGATCCAGATTTCATTAAATATCCGTTGTCCCGCATCCATTGAAACAACCTCTTTTGCCCAATTTGTACCCCATTTTGATGGAGTATCTTTGCTAAGGTGCCGATTAATACACTGTCTTGGGATACGCTCACGGCATCCGCAAAAATAACCTTTGGTCTCTGTAATTCAATTTGTTTTTCTGCTTTCTGACGGGCCGCTTGTTCCTCTTTTAGCTGCATCGCAATCTGAATAAGGAAATCCGGATCTGTTACTGCTCTCTGTATGGCCTTGTCCGTCAAATACACGCCGGTCCTTCGGATGCTCGGCAATACCTTATCGGCTAATACTGCCTGGAATTTTTGGGCCGTTTCATTGCTAGCTTTAAAGCCCAGCCGGTACACCATGTTTTCCGGGAGGAAATCATCTTTCCCCACTTGTGGGGAAAAACCAAACTCGTGAAGATAGTGATTTACGCGTTCCCATTTTACGTACTCAACGCCGTTTTTCTCTTGGGTAAAGCCGAAACCGCGGGCGACGTCCTCGGCGTTCAAATAGGCCAGTCCGTTCTCCTTATCGAGATAGCCACGGACCGTTTCAATCTTTAAAATTTCGTTCATAGCGCCTCCTTGTCACTATTTGTGACAAAATTGCTCAAAAAAAATTGCACCTACGGTCATACCGTAATAATTAGCAATTTTTTCTTTCGTTTCGTCACGCGGCGTGCGCTCCCCTAACTCATAGGCCGTTAGTGTAGACGGTGCGATACCTAGGTCTTTTGCGGCATCTACAATAGTTTTATTCTTCTTTTTCCGGAGTTCCCGCAGCAATTCTCCTACCTGTTTATTGTTCGGCATAATTATCCCTCCTTTCATCTTTGTTTGTCACGTTTTGTGACTAAAGAAAGTATATTACTCCTCACGTTTTGTGTCAATAAAATTTTCACTTTTCGTGGCGTCACATATTGTGATATAATAGTGACAGTTAATATATATCTTTAAAAGGAGCATTGAGATATGGCTACATTCGCAGACAGACTAAAAGAGCTACGACAAGAAAACAATCTGACACAGGCAGAATTGGCCGACAAATTGAAAATTGGTAGAAGTGCCCTAGCCATGTATGAATCAGGCAAGCGCATCCCGAAATACAAGACAATTGATATGTTTGCCGATTTTTTCCAGGTCAGTGCAGACTACATGAGAGGGAAAGCAACGTCGAAAAATGGTACTGTATTATCCCCGGAGCAACAACAGGATTGGTTCGAGCGGATTAAGGAAGAGGCGAAAAAAGAAGGGCATCCCGTTCCCGATTTTATTCATACACTCCCTGAGTTATCCGCGTTTATTGAAGAATCAAAATTAGGCAGTATTATCGAATCACAACGGGCAATTATTGATAAACTGGCCACCATGAACGAACAGTTAAAAAAGCAACAATCTAGCGCAGAACCGGACCAGCCGAACGGCTACTATACCAACGCAGAAACGGCACGCTTAGCAGAAGAGTTCCGCCGCAATCCTGATCTGCAATTACTCTTTTCCGCCGCCAGCGATGCCACGCCCGAAGAACTCAAACGTGCGGCCAAATACATCAAATTTTTAAAGACGGAACGAATGGATGATGATGAGTAGCCGATGAACATCAATATAATTACAGCGCCGTTAGAACCTTGTATCAAGGCTGTAACTACACCTAACGAGGACGGGACCTATACGATTATCGTAAACAACCATTTAAGCCAGCAACAGGCCATAAAGGCTATTTTACACGAGTTAGCGCACATAGACGGTGACGATTTTACAGCCGAGGAACACGCCAACATACTGGAAAAGATGGTACGCGAAAAAAACCGGCCCTATAATCTGGACCGGTTCACATTTTTCTATCATGCAGTTTAAGGGAGGTACTATGGATACAAACACAACCTATGCCGTTATCTACGCCCGCTATTCGAGCGATAGACAACGAGAGGAAAGTATTGAAGGGCAAATCCGCGTTTGCACGGAATACGCCCAAAGAAATGGCCTGACGGTATTGCACGTCTACGCAGACCGTGCCCTGACCGGCCGTACAGACCGGCGCCCGGAGTTTTTACAGATGATTAAAGACGCCGAAAAGATGAAATTTAGCCAGGTGATCGTGTACAAGCTCAACCGCTTTAGCCGTAACCGCTACGACAGCGCCAAATACAAGCACAAACTGAAGAAATACGGCGTTAAAGTCGTATCGGCCATGGAAAATATCACGGACGATCCCAGCGGCATATTACTGGAATCAGTAATTGAAGGCATGGCCGAATTTTACAGTGCCGAACTTTCGGAAAACGTCATGCATGGTATGACGGAAAACGTCTTAGAGGGTAAATGGCCCGGCGGTTACGTGCCCTTAGGCTACGTATTAGACGCAGACCACCGGTTACAGATAGAACCCTATGCCGCCGAAACGGTCCGCAAAATATACCAGTTAGCAAAAGAAGGCCGCACGCCGTCCAGTATTTGCCATGCCATGAAGGCAGAAGGAAGGCAGTCACGGAGCGGGCGTCCCTTTGTCTATAATACGTTGCATACGATACTCACGAACGAAATATACACAGGTACGTTGTTATGGCACGATATCCGGGCAGAACACGCCGTACCTGCTATTATCGATACATCTACCTGGAAGGATGTGCAAGCTATGCTAAATCAAAGAAAACACGCTAAAACGGCCAAACGGAGCGATAATTACCTGCTTTCGGGTAAACTGTATTGTGGCCATTGCGGAGAACCTATGGTGGGCAAATCCGGCACAAGTAAGCACGGTAATCTGTACTATTACTATAATTGTTCCGGCCGCTTGCACAAATCCGGCTGCTCCCTGGCTCCTGTACGGGCAGACAAGCTGGAAGACCTCGTCGTCCAGACCACAACGTCCATACTCTCGTCCCATGATGCCGTACAAGCCATTGCACGCCAGGCGATAGCCCTGCAAGACAAGCAGGAAGAGGCCTCTAGTGTAACGGCCCTGAAACGTCAAATCCGGGATACCCAGAAAAAGCTGAATAACTGTATCAAAGCTGTAGAAAATGGCCTGGTAAGCGATACCATGACGCAAACCATCCAAAACCACGAACAGACCTTGCAAGCCATGAAAGATGCCTTAGCTAAAGAAGAGCTATTACAAAATGGCCCGCAATTGACGGAGAAACAAATCACGTTCTTTTTTATGTCCGTTGCAGAACGGCTGAAGTCTGAACCCGTGTATAAAAGCATCCTGCTAACGTCTATCGTCCGTGCCGTTATCGTCAACGACGACTATATCGAAATACAGTACAATTATAAAAAAGAACTGCCCACCTTAGACAATCCTGTCAAGGTGAGCAGTTCGCATATAGATAAATTGGTGACCCGGTAGGGATTCGAACCCTAGACCTACTGATTCGTAGTCAGTCACTCTATC